>JAJQEV010000023.1 GCA_021201475.1 Clostridiales bacterium | reverse complement strand
GAGCTATCTCACTAGGACCCATTCCGTTTACCGTCATTTTGAAAATGCGCCGCACTATGGCCGCAGCCTCCTCATCCACCAGCCAGTGGTCCTTGTCTTCCGGGTCTTTCACATAACCATAAATGGCATGATTTGTTGTCGGCTTTCCGGCACGTCCCTTTGTTCGATATGCTGCCGAAACCTTACGGGAGCAGTCCCTAAGATAATATTCGTTCATGATATTGAGAAATGGCGCAAACTCGCTACTGTTCTGGTCATCGCTGTCCACGTTGTTGGCGATGGCAATAAAATGAACCCCATGCTGACGAAAAAACACCTCGGTATAAAAGCCGGTTTGCAGATAATCACGCCCGGCCCTGGAAAGGTCTTTGACCAGGACAGTCCCGACCATTCCGGCCTCAATATCGGCGATCATCTGTTTCCAGGCAGGCCGCTCAAAATTGCCGCCAGACCAGCCGTCATCCGTATAGTGACGGCAGTTGGACAGCCCGTGAGAAGCCGCATAATCCTCAAGGTATTTTTTCTGATTCAGAATGGAGTTACTGTCCCCAATGAGTTCA
Organism: Clostridiales bacterium; assembly: GCA_021201475.1. Classification (GTDB taxonomy): domain Bacteria; phylum Bacillota; class Clostridia; order Oscillospirales; family Oscillospiraceae; genus Onthomonas. The sequence goes on along the minus strand of JAJQEV010000023.1, from coordinate 17,589 downwards.
TCATCACGGGAAAGGCGCTCATAGAGCGCGGTGATTTTTTCTTCCGTCTTTCTGGTTGCCATAGTTAGGCACTCCTTCAGGACGGTGTTCGTAACACAGAATTGCACACACTCCGTCTATTGGAGCTTTTGGGGAACGGTGTGGCCCGCAAGGTCGCACCGTTCCCCTTGCCTTGTTTACTTCATCAGTTCCTCCAGAGGGATAAACCACAGCCCATCATACTTGATGTGAATGGACTGCCTGCGCTTGCCGCTGGACTTGTCCGGAGCCTCCACATAGATAGCCTGAACCATCTCGTGCAGCGTGTAGGCGTCAAGGCTTTCAATGCCCACATACTTCTGAGCCTTCTGAATAAATTGATCGATATTTTCTGCCTGTTGTGCCTGTACTTCCATATCCCTTTGCAGTGCAACTACCTCGGCTTCCAACTGCTTCTGCTCTGCTTCATAGCTCTGGCTCAGCAGTTCATACCGCTCATCGCTCAGCTTTCCATTGGCGTTGTCCTCGTAAATCTTCATAAACAGCCGCTTCAGTTCAGCGATTCGCTTTTCATCACGGGCAAGCTGCTTCTTATTGGCCTTACTTTTCTCGGCGCTTTCAATGCGCATTTGCGCCTCCATCACCCGCCGAAAATGCTTCTCATGGCAGAGGATATAGCCTGTTACCGTCTGGATATGCTTCAAGACCAGCTGTTCTAGGACACTGACCCGGATGAAATGACCGCCACAGGACTCTTTGTCCTTCTTGTGTGCCGAGCAATCAAAGTATTCCTGACCCGGCTTTCCGTTATTGGCGGAGCAATACCACATTTTGGAGCCACAATCCGCACAATAGACCAGGCCGGAAAAGATACTGCTCTTACCGGTGCGTGTCTTGCGGTGCCGCTGCCGCCGTATCTCCTGCGCCTTCTCGAAAACATCGTCCTCGATAATTCGCTCGTGGGTGCCGGGGAAGATTGCCCAGTTTTCGACCGGGTTTCTCCGCATCTTCTTGTCCCAGATGGAGTTGGAGTAGGTCTTGAAATTGACTGTACTGCCCGTATACTCCCGGTGCTTTAAGATGCTGACAACAGTGGAATCCCGCCAGCCATAAGGGTCTTTTGACTCCGGATTCGGTGAGCTGATGCCGTGCCGGATCTTATAGGCTGCCGGGGCCAACACCTTATCGGCCCGCAGCTGTTTTGCGATCTGCTTCGGGCCTCTGCCCTCCACACACATTTCAAAGATGCGCTTGACGACTGCGGCGGCCTCTGGGTCAATGATCCAGTGATGGGGATCATCCGGGTCTTTTACATAGCCATACGGGGGATTCACCGTCAGAGTTTGGCCTCGCTCTCCCTTCGCCTTCTGGACTGCTCTGATCTTCCGGCTGGTGTCCCGTGCGTAGAACTCGTTAGAGTGACTTACATAAAGAACGATAAAAAGAAGCAGCAAATGGCAGCAGATTTACCTCCGACAAAGTCTCAACAACACAGGAGGTCATTATGAAATTGATACATTGCGAGTTTAATATCGACACCGCCAGCGTGGAGTTGCGGTTCGACGATGGGACTGAGATTAGCATCTATACCCCAGGGGTGGACGATGAAATCTGCCCCACCATCCCCATGCAGACGGAAATCGACTGGCTGATCTACAATGAGCCGTTGACCTATGCCAGACTGGTGTTCTCCGGCGAACTGGAGCAGTATGCCAGGGATATGGCTGGGACACATCAATTAGAAGATTAAATGTTACATCAAAGAAACAATTACAGAATTACAGCGGACACTGAATGTTGTCCGCTGTAATTTATACCTGTTCGTGTATTCTATGAAATTATGCGTCGGTTCGTATAACAATACTTGCTTCCTGACTTACTCTTGATTTAAGGAAAGTGTACTTTCTGATTTGCCTGTTTCTGTAAAATTGACAGTGTTCCCATCCCATGTCACAGATAGAAGGGATTGTTCAAGAACGAGTTGCTGGTCTGTTCCATCTTTATTTATCTTATACAGATACTTTTGATCCTTCAAATTCACGTAGTAAATTGCACCATCTGCCAGGCAAAAGTCATAAGCTGCCACATCTGTCCATTCACTCACGTTACCGGTAGATGTATCCATGCAGCAAAGAATATATCTGTCGTCTGTATAGTATAGATACCTTCCGTCAAAAGCGATGCTTCTGGAAAAAGAAATATCCAAGAGTGTTTCTGCTCCTGTCGTTAAACTGATACAATACAGCTTATCATTTAATAATACGTAAAGTGAATCTTCACCAACAAAAAAATCACTATTAAACAGGAATACATCTGAAGAACTGCCATCACCCAAAGTGATTCCCAAAACCTCATTTTGCGATTGATGCTCAAACACAATTTTTTCTTGAAAGGTGGTCAAATCAACCTTTCTCACCGCGAAAATCGTATTTGTGGTTCCGCTTCCTAAGGTGTATTCACGGGAGGAATCAATTGTAATTGTTGTATAGTAAACTGTATTACAATCCAGGAAATAGCAACTTCCGATTTCTGTCTCTTGTGTTGGGAGGAGTGGATCACGGCAGAGTGAAACGCATTCTCCCGTATCCATAAATTCTACCATGGGTTGCCCTGTTTCCTCATCATAGTAAATGTGATAATTTTCTGTATAGACATCCGAATTGCTGGATGAATTATAACAAATCTCCTCCGAGATAAAACCATCAGAAGAACAGCCGGAAAGCAGGACTATTACAAGCAGCAATACTGCTGTCATAGGTTTTCGGCTAATTCTGTGTCTGGACAGTGTAGTATGGTGCTTCCACCAGATGACGAGAAGGCACACACATAAAATAAGCACACACATCCACAACAGTTTCATAAACGCTTCGCTGCTGATCTCCTGAAAAGTGAGAACCTGTTCTGAGTCAACAGTATCGGTGGTATACTCATTCCCCTTGAGAAAACCCACACCCAACAAAAATGGCAGAGGCAACGGGACTTGATACTGCACCTGTTCCGATAGGCCCACCCAGGGGAGCAGCACACTGGCAGTAGGAATAAATACACTGAGGCTATACTGCCGACTGATTGCAGAGACAGCGAGTATTAGCGCTGCCAGGTACAATCCGCCAAACAGCCGACTGGCAGATAGGAGTATGTATGCTTGCATCAGTGTCACGTTTTTCGTGCAGGCTCCAAATACCTCTACACTTTGGAGTGGATAATCTCCGTGAGGAAGCCCATAGCGAAGGGCATAAAATCCATATCGAAGGATTGCTTCGGATAAGCACAATACAATGATAGTCAGTCCAACGGCAAAGATCTTATCCAACAGAAAACTTTTCTGCCCATTCCTCGTTGTCAATGACAATAAGTCCATTTTGCTGGTATATTCATTGCAAAATACTGGCACGATCATCAGAAGCGTAGCCAAAATCAAAGGAAAATCCAGCATCGTATTATTCAAAAGCCCAGACCATCCATTTGTTTCAAGAAAGAAACGATTCTCTTTTTCCTCACAAATGTACAGATATTGGTTGTAAACCACATTGAAGCCGTTCTTGCGTTCCAGCAACGCATCATAAGAAGCAATTTCAGATTGTAATTCTGCGCCTGTCAGCGCTCCTTTATAGTAAGATTGCCATGCTGCGTCAGTCGCCTGTTCTGCATCTTGGATCGCTTCGGCCTCCGCTTTCAGAAAATCCTCCTTCTCCTGCGTCCATTCACCGTCTACTTGTTCAAGATAGTACTGATATGATTCTCGATATTGCTGTGCCTCCAGATTATCAGGCATATCCCCTGCAAGAAGCATTCCTGTTTGCATCAATAAAAATGCAGCAAAGAGAAACAAGCCCCAGCGATAAACGTATATCTTTTTCATCTCATATTGAAACAATTTCATAACAGGCCCCCTTCCGGAACTTGTTTTTGTCGCAGGAGACCAACAGCATCAGAACAGCAATCAAACCGATGGAAAATGCCACCATAATCGCCACCATCCAACTTAGAACAGGAGTGCCAAACAAGTTGACAAACTCGGTTTCTCCAAACAAGATTCGGTTTGTCAGAAGAGAATAGGGATTCCATACTTTGGCCGTTGCATTTGAGGACGAACTCCATCTCATTCCCGCTGCTACCATTCCTGTAAAAAGGACTGCATCACACACAAACGGAATGAGTGCATTGCGGCCTATCTGAGCAATTACCAGAAAAAGCATTCCGCTCGTCCAAAAGCCCAGCAATTTACATAGCGTAGAGACAACTAAATATTGATTTAACGTAATGGAAACCGATGCAGCAGCGAAATTCGCAACTGCATAGACAGGCAGGGAACCAGCTTTACCCATGCCAAAGGTTAATGAAAAACCAATATAATCTACCAATGCAAACCAAACAGTTATCACTGACAGGAAAATGGAGGATGCCATCACCTTTGCGACCATCGTTTTTGTTCCTCCGTTTTGATTTGTCAGCAGAAGCATATCCATGCTGCATTCTTTGTCCCGCGAAAACACCTGTGATAAACCATAAAGGATTGTCAGTATTGCCAATAGAGCAGAAAAATCGTAGTAAAAATAAAATTGATAACCTGTAACGGTATAGAACTCGTCAATGGATCGCCCGCTATATAGTTCGGCAATAAAGCTGTTCTTTTTGCTTTCATATTCATTGCCAACCTCTGTGTAAAGCTCCTGATTTTCTGACGCTGATTGTACAATTTTTGTCGCCATGTTCTTGTATGTATAGAGATATTCCATTGGCTCGTAAAAGCAGGATTCCAGCAATCGTTTGTCATTGTACAGATTGCCGGTAATAGAATCTTCTGTATACGGATTCAGAGTATGATCGCTCAGCAAATCTTCCACTTCTCGATACATCGCCACAATATCCTGTGCTTTTTCCGTGGTGATTTCCCCTTTGTACTCCTCGTATAATTCCAAATAGGCAGACTTCATAGTGTCACTTTCAGCCACTACGGCGCCTGTCTGGTAGAGATTGTTAATCTTATATAAATCCACCAGACTAAAAACCACCAGGATAATAAGCATTGGCCAGCGCAAAAAAACTTTTTTCAGTTCAAAACGAACCAGCCGTTTCACACGCCCTCCTCCCCAAAATAGGAAAGAAATACATCTTCCAGATTCGGCTTTACGGATACGGCATCTGGATGCGGTTGTTTATCAGCCAATAGGCGAAGCATGACCTTTTCCTCATCACGCTGCATATTGCTGATTTTATATTGCGTCAATTCCTCCTGCATTTCTTGGTCAGACACTACAGCCTGCCAAACAGTACCGGAAATTTGTTCTTCGAGAGCCGCTGGTGTGTCTTGCACTACCAGCGTTCCCTCTTTCAAAATCAGCACTTGATTGGCAATATATTCGACATCTGAAACAATGTGAGTCGCCAGCAGTACCATACGGTCCTGGGAAAAGCGAGTAATCAGATTCCGAAAACGGATACGTTCCTGCGGGTCAAGCCCGGCGGTCGGTTCATCAAATATCAATATTTTAGGATCATTCAGCATCGCCTGTACAATGCCCACCCGTTGCCGCATTCCGCCAGATAGCGCACCTATTTTTTCCCGTCCAGCGTCTTGTAGATTGACTACCGAAAGTAACTCCGTTGCTCTCTGCTTTCCTTCTTTCGCAGGAATTCCTTTCAACGCACACATATACATCAGGAACTCCATTACCGTGAAATCTCGGTAAAACTCAGGATACTGAGGTAAGTATCCAATATAGGAAAGAAAATCAATCCCAAGTTCTCTTACATCCACACCATCCACCAGAATCTTTCCATTATCCGGCTTTAATACACCTACCAAAATGTTGATCAGCGTAGTCTTTCCTGCGCCGTTTGCGCCCAATAACCCGTAAACGCCGCCGCTCAAGGAAGCAGAAAAATCCTTTAGCGCATATTTTGCTCCATATCGTTTGGACAAGTTTTGAAATTCAATGAGCATATTGTGCCTCCTCAAAACGAAAGCTGGAAAACCCGATTGGAGTCCTGCACCATAGCGCTGATATAAACAGTCTTAAAAGAATCAAGAATACAAAAATGAATATTACTTCCGCTTACTTGACTCACCTTATATTCTTCTAGCAGGTCGCCATCTTTGGTGTCATACAATCGAACGGTTATTTCCGAACTATCACCGGAAGATCCCTTAATGCCACACTTCGTAACAAAATACGCTCCGTCCTGAGAAAGAGTAATCGGATTTTCACTTTCCTCATCCGTTTGAAGTGAGAGAACTGTTTCTTCTCCAGATTCCACGTCTATGACACAAACTTTACCGGTAATAGAAAACGAATCTTCCTGGCAGAGCAAAATACCATTCTGGAATTTGGTATAACCTCCAGCTTTAATCCCGGAAAAACTATGTAGGACAGGATCACTTCCATTCAATGCTATCGTTCCCCAAACAGCGACAGCATCTTCTCCTGAACCATCAAAATAATTTGCCAGAAAAACCAGATGGGAATTATCTGAATCGAAGTATAGTCCGTCCATGCTGGTCAAGTCTTCCTGCCCAGACAGCAAAGTTGTTATCTCCCCCGTGGTGCAGTTATATAGATACAGTTCATTCTCATCAAAATCAAACCAAGACAACATAGTTCCATCGGTGGAAACTGCCCAGGTCCATTGCTCCGCATAAGAGGTCAGGTCCTCCAGATCAATTCGACTTGTTTCCTGTAAACTCTCATCATAGAAAACCATATCGTTTCCAATGACTGTAGTAGAGTTCCCCCATGCGGTTTCTTGACTGCAAAATCCGTTTTCCAAGGTATACCAACAGCAAGTGATGTCTTGATCTGATGTATCCAGGCTTGCCAGGGTGGTTCCACTTACCACATCATAAAGCAGATAGCCTTCCGAAGTTTCCAACAGGATGGTTTCTGCGGATGCGGCAGCAAACCCAGTTACGGAGCTGCTTACAGAATCCGAAAGGGATGCAATCTGAGCTGTTTTCCTGTCTGATTCGATGTAATTTGTTTCATCTTGGGACGAAGTATCGTTTACTGCTGCATCGGACTGGGATTCCGCTGTCAAAGAAGAATCCGGTATTTCACTTTTTGAAGAACTTGCGTCTGTCTGGTGTCCACTGCAACCCACTAGCAATATCAATGAGAGAAGGATGGGGATTAACGATGAGGAAAATTTGAGGACTTTCACGGTTCAATCCTCCTGCCGATAGAGCACAACAGAATGCCCTTTGAGCACATCATTACCAGCATCGCTATCACAACAGGCGACAACATAAAAGGTGGTTAAATCACCTAACTGATTCACGTCAATGTCCGCTTCTAATGTGGATACTTCGCCTTTTTCTAACGTTACGGTCCAGGTTGTATCTTGGCCGTCAGAAACAAGCTCGTGGTTCGCATACATGGAAATGCGAAGGGTGGTTCCAACAATCCCGCAAAGCTGGACTTTAAGGTGTACCGTTTCATCCTCAATGTTATAGCTTTCCTGATAGAGCAAATCATTATAAGCATCCAACAGATATACGTTTTCTTCCAGCAGCTCGTCAATGGAGCCTCCTTCATACATCTCAAGCAGAGAATCGGAAAAATCGCTGGTCATCTGGTTTGAAGTCACTGCGACATTCTCCAACATATCTGTCATGGACGGATCATCCTCGCTTTCCGAGGCATCTGCGAGAAAGGACACAGGCATCACCGAACTTAGCACTTTATGATAGTTGCCAAAGTAGTAAGTAGTGGACATATCCGGCTGGTATTGTGCATAGTAGACACTGCAAACGTTCAATGCCAACGTATCGCCTTCCTGACCTGTAACGGGAGTAAAAGTAATGGTAAAGGAACAGGTTTCGTTATCCTCCAGTTCCACGTAGTGCATATAGGAGAATTCTCCCTCACCGTTCATCTGCCACGGTTGAGGAATACCATCCAGGAATACCAAAAAGCCCGTGTTTCTGGCTGTCCCGTATCCTGAGTATTGGAACTCAACTTCCATTTTCCCTCCACTGTAGGTAAATGGAATCGTTTCATCTGCCTCGTTCAGTTCTACATTCAAAAATTCCTGACTGCTGCCGCCTAATGATTCTGAATTTTCTCCTGTTTCAAAAGGGTTTTCTGTCTCCTCACTCGCAGAGATAGATGCGCTGCTTTCTTCGCTTTCTGTGCTGTCGGTTGTTGAATCGTGTGGTATTGAACTACCGCATCCAGTGAGAACACTTGCAGTCAATATGAGCGTCAAAAGCATTCTGATAATACGATTATACTGCATAAAAAAGCCTCCTTATCCTGCTGGCCATTCGCTATGGTCAGCTGATAAGGAGAGTCTAAAAGAGAAAGGTCAAATTTCAGTCAAACTTTCAAAGAAAATTTTACAACAGCTCCGCCTTCTGCGGCATTAACGATGGTCAGACACCCACCATGCTTCCGGCAGAGGATTCGGCAAATTGAAAGCCCTATGCCAAAATGCTCCCCGCCGCTTTCCGACGATATGTATTCTTCCCTTGCCTCCAAAATCTTCGCAGGGAAGCCAGGGCCATCATCAGAAACAATGACTACAAGCGTCTCTGATTCTAATGAAAACCTTACGGTAATTTTATCTTTCGCATAGCGTACCGCATTACCCACCAGGTTTTCCAAAATCCGATATAACGCCTTTGAATCCAATGTCACGCTTACCATGGGTACGAAGTTTTCCCAAATCAGCGCAGGCTTTTGCGCAGCTATGAGCAGTTGTAAGTCCTGCTTCATTTCTGTTGAAAAAGTATAAAAATCTACGTCTTGTGGCTGTATTTCCCAATCTTCCATGCAACTGATCGTGCGGAGTGAATCTGTATATCGTTCCATCCGTTGAGCGGTTTGCAAGATACTGTCTGCTATCCGACCGATTTTTTCCTGTTGAATCTTACCGTCTGCCAGAGAAAGTGTCAGATATTGCGCATAACCCTGAATAATAGCAATGGGATTTCTTAAATCGTGAGCGACTGCACTCTGAAGCCGCCTGCGATCCTCCAATGCATCCCAAAGTTGTCTGCTATTTTCTTTTAATGTCACACGCATCTGCTCGAAAGAATCACAGAGCATTCCCATTTCATTTCTGCTATCTGAGGCGACATGAAAGTCCAGATCTTCTGCGGAAATTTTTTCTGCCGCTTGTGATAAAACAAAAATTGGTCTCCTCAATTTTCTGTTATAAAATAGAAGACCACACACTAAAATTCCTGCCAGGGAGAGCAAAACGGGCAACGCAATCATAATGACCTGGCTTCCATGATATGCCAGTTTCCAACGTGGGGTAAGGGCAGACACGCTATTCTCCACAGAAGTAACAGAGTACTGTACATCCGATTCCTCTGCATCAGCTTCATCATTAAAATGATAGACGGTTTCTGAGAATATATCATTCAGCGAAATTTGTTCCGAGATAATAGTTGTGTTTCCGTTAGCATAAATTTTTTCTACTGTCAAAAAAACCTCATTGGAATCCGGAACCAGCCAAGCCTGAAAGGATAGACATCCCCAAATTATGAGTGCAGACAGGGATGCTACCAATATGAATGTTGCAAGAACATATTCGATAAAAGACTGCCTTAACCCAACAAATTTTACCCTTTGTTTCATTTTCTCCATCTATACCCAACTCCCCATACCGTTTCTATGTAATCCTGACCGGTAGCTGCTTGCAGCTTTTGACGAATTTTTCGGATATGTTCCTTGACCACACTACTATCTCCAACGGCACTTAATCCCCACACTTTCTCATATATCTTTTCTCGATCAAAAACCTGCCCAGCATGAGTTAGGAGTAATTCCAGGATGTCAAATTCTGTTCGAGAAAGCTCGATTTCCGTGCCTTTATAATGGATGGTGCGGTTAGAAAGATTTACCAGCAATTCTCCGGAAGCAAAAATGCGGGACGGATTATGTACTCGGTCTTCTCTCCGCAAGTGGGCTGCAATTCGAGCTGCCACTTCCGGCAGACTGAATGGTTTCGTTATATAGTCATCCCCACCAATCAGCAGGCCATTGATTCGATCTTGTTCCGTTGTCCTTGCTGTTAAGAATATGATTGGACAAGCCACCTCTTCTCGAATGACTTTGCACAACGCAAGTCCATCCATATCCGGCATATTGATATCCAGTAGAATAAGATCAGGGGATACCTTCAACTCTTCGAGTGCATCTTTTCCGTTTGCAGATGTATAAATCAAATAGCCCAATTCACCAAGATAATCTTGCAAGAGGTCAAGCAGCATAGGCTCATCGTCTACAATCAATATCTTTTTCTGCATAATTCAAATCCCCTTTCTTTATAGCCACTTAGCTTATAGGGAAAATGTCAAATTTCTGTCAAAAGGCTGATTAAAATCCATTGACTGAAACAAAATATGCGCCAACACACGACACGCAAAAATGTTGCTCTTGACCGCATCCTTCTCCGCCAGCTTCACAACTTCGGTTTTTCCCTGTAAAAAATCAAAAGAAATCTCGCCCTAATCGCCATCGTAGTCTACACGGTATTCATAGACTGCGGTGGCGATTTATTCGTCGGGGCTCTATCGAGGGGGGACTTATATATTACGGTTAGTCATCTGTTCCATCACCCGCTTGCTCTAACACTCGCTTGGCTAACTCCTGAAATAGCGCCTTACTTTCCTCATCCATAGGTGCAACCGTTTCCACATAAGCGGTCATTGCAGCGGAAACATCATCAGCGCTCAGTTCTGTCTCCGGCTTGTCGGGCAGCGCCTCACGAATGCCCTGGAAAGCGGCAGCGGTGGCGACTGCCCCAGACGGGTCATTCGGGAACTTCTTCTTGATGTCCCGTAGGATAGCCATAAACAGATTCTTGATTTTTTCTATATCCGCCTCGTTCGCACCCATCTTCGACGAGCGCAGGAAGTTCAAGTCTTTGACCACCTCGGCACGATTGGCTGCCGGGGTGCTTTTTAATGCCGCCAGCGGTTCTGTTGCCAGGTCGATCAGCTCATTTCTCGCCATGACGCCGCTGGCAATTGTCCCATCGAAGTAGTTGCGGATCAGCGCACACAGCTGCGGGAACTTGTCATGCTCCAATAGACGATTCAAAACATCGGCATCAATCCGCCCTGTGATGAGTCGGCGGACAGCTTCTTCGGACAGGCCGAGGGTGGATATATCGTAGCTTTTCTGTGCGCTGACTGGGGTCAGACCCAGCAGATAATCCGTGGAGACACGGAAATACTTTGCAATTGCGATAATCAGCTCCGTGCCGGCATTGGCTGTCTCCCCTCGCTCCAGTCGGCTAATCTGCGACGGGGTCACATGGATGATCTCCGCCAGCTGCTTCTGGCTGATAAACTGGTTCTCCCGCAACACCTTTACCCGATAGCCAACGCTGTCCTTGTCCAGATTCATCTCCTCCTCTTTCATTTCACATCGCCTCCTCACTGCTCCTATGATAGCATACCCTGTGCAAATTTGCAATTTCAACAGCATATTTCGACCCTGTTTACGTTGTTCGTGCGAAATCGGACAACGTTCTTTTTTTACCGTAAGATGGGCTTATATCCCACCAGGGACAGAGGATTTACAACTGAATGACCGTCCAGACCGAGATAAACCGCCATGACTTCCGTAGAAGGAACGAGCGCCCCGAAAGGGGACGGCACAGCGCCGAACAGGGTTGCCTGCCAGGAAACGGGATGGGTAGAACGGCGACGTAAGGAAGCGATTTTATTGGGAATTAGATTTTCGGTAGCGGCTACTGAAAATGCGTTAAAAGGCTGATGTCATGTTTTTTGGTTCGACCTTGTCATGCCATTAGCCTGTTTTTTTCGATTTTCCCCATAACCAATACAGAGGGGTGCATGGTGTACCTCTCAATTTTTACAGGAGGTCTATCACAATGAGAGCAACCACAAAAGCACGAAGCCGCCCACGAGGACGGAGAAAGGAGTATGTAACCAATGTCTGAATTGTTTAGCACACCTGAATGGCTGGACGGGAACGAGCACATCATCGAGCCGATCTTCTGTGAATGGTTCCTGGACTACTGCCCCATGCGCTGTATCCATGACCATTTCTACACCGTGGACGGTCTGGTGGCAGACGAGAGTTCCATCATGCGGGACATCTATTGCGCCATCGAGGAATATGTGGACACGGGGATAGCAAAAAAGGTGAAGCAACTCTATGAAGCCTTGAAAATAACAGCTTATTCAGGGCCGCCGCCTCTGCAAACAGACCGCATTCATGTGGCCAACGGCACCTATCACATGGACGGCACGTTTACCGAGGTCAAGGAGTTCTGCATGAATCGTCTGACCGTCAACTTTAATCCGAAAGCACCGCAACCTACAAGATGGCTGCAATTCCTGTCAGAGCTTCTTTATAAGGAAGACATCCCCACGATGCAGGAGTACCTGGGCTACTGCCTGCTGCCCACCACCAAAGGCCAGAAGATGCTCATGCTCATCGGCAAGGGTGGCGAAGGTAAGAGCCGCATCGGTCTGGTGATGAACGCTATCTTCGGAACCAGCATGAACACTACCAGCATCCAGAAGGTAGAGACGAACCGCTTCGCCCGTGCTGACCTGGAGAGCAAGCTGCTGATGGTGGACGACGACATGGATATGAACGCTCTGCCCAAGACGAACCACATCAAATCCATCGTCACCTCTGAGTGCAAGATGGACGTGGAGCGCAAGGGTGTCCAGAGCCAACAGGTTCAGATTTACGCCCGCTTCCTTTGTTTCGGAAACGGAGCATTGACTTCGCTTCACGATCATACGGACGGATTCTTCCGCAGGCAGATCCTGCTGACATCGAAAGACCGTCCCGCTGACCGCACAGACGATCCGTTCCTTGCGGAGAAACTGGTGGCTGAGAAGGAGGGCATCTTCCTCTGGATGCTGGCGGGCCTAAACCGATTGATCGCCAACAATTATCAGTTCACCATCAGCGAACGGGCGATTGACAACCTCAATACCATTGCCAACAACTCCCGAAACTATCTGGACTTCATGGCCTCTGAGGGCTATATCGAGCTTCAGGAAGGGAACAAGGCCAGTACAAAGGAGCTGTACGAGACGTATCGGGTCTGGTGTGCGGATAACGCAGAGAAGACGTTCGCATCTGGGGAGTTCTCCACGTTCCTCCGTGAGAATCAGGAGAGATACCACTTGAAGTATCTGAAAAACAACCTTTATATCAAGAAGCGGCGATGCCGTGGATATGAAGGCGTCAGAGTGCTATTGGATCAGTCGGAGTTCCTTCCTGGGAAGTGACCCCGGCTGTTTTCATGCGGAGTTTATTTCTGCTGTACGCTGTACGGTGTACGTCCCCTCGTACAGCGTACACCGTACAGCAGTTTTGAATTCTGTGTGATTTTTCAGGCTGTCGGGTCTGTCCATCAGAGGCCAAAATCCCAGCTTCAAAATCAATGGTTGTGAAAATGGTGAAAAAGCTCACGGCAAACCGTATCGGGTTTCCGTTTTCGTGATTTACCGGGCCGTGAAGCATTTACACGATTCCTCACCTGTTCTCACCGTTTCGACGCTTGCCAATCGGAACCGTGAAATGAAACAGGTGCCATTGTGGACAGGTCATCGCCGGGAATTATTTTGAGCGGATTTTTCCGTCAGCACTTTATTCACTCAGTCGTGAATCAGTATCACAGATTCACGAACCAATTTTATGAATTTATGGAGGATTATCAGTATGAAATCAGATATGCGAAACGAGATCAAGGCGTACATCGTACGCCAGGGTATGACCATGCAGGAGGTCGTTGACCTGATGGCCGATGCGTACGGCTGGTCGGACAGCGTGTCCAACCTGTCCAACAAGCTACAGCGGGAGTCTCTGCGGTATCGGGAGGCCGTGCAGCTTGCCAATGTGCTGGGGTACGAGCTGGTCTGGCAGAGGAAGTGTGAAACGTGATGAAGCAAAACCGGAGGAACCGCCTGACCAATCCCGCAGAATTGCGAGGGCGATTTCTCCGGGCAGGAGTACAGAGGGCGGCAGGCCCTTTGCTGGGGTAGTTGTCCGCAGACAACAGGGGCAAAGCCCCGCTCCCCCTCGGAGAGCCCACGGCACTTTGCAGACCGCCGGTCTGAAAGTGTGATAGTGGGTTATTACACTTCGCAGAAGTGCCTCCCCGTGTGGCCACAAATATGAAATTTACGAAAGGTTAAGGTGATATTTATCGCAAGAAATGATGGGGTGCATCGCACTACAGTCAGGAATGCCAACCTGACAAAAATTCAAATCGGCAACGTCCAGCGGCACAACGAACGGGAAAAGGAATCCTACGTCAACCAGGACATCGTCCCGGAACGCACTCCGCTGAACGTCCACTTCAAAACACCGTCCGGCTCCTATCAGGAAGTTTTTGATGCAATGGTCGAGGAAAAGACCATCTCCACCCGTGGGCTGAAATCGGATGCCCATCTTTTTGGGGAGCTGATTTTCGATGTCAATTCCGCTTATTTCCACAATCACGGCGGCTATGAGTACGCAAAACAATTCTATGCTGATGCTTACCAGGCAGCCGTGGACATCGTGGGCGGTGAGCAGTATATCCTTTCCGCTGTCATGCACGCTGATGAGCGCAACCGGGCTATGTCCGAGGCACTTGGGCAGGACGTGTATCACTACCATCTCCACGTCGTTTATATTCCCGTAGTAGAGAAGCAGATTCTATGGTCGAAGCGGTGCAAGGACAAGTCGCTGGTCGGCACCGTCAAGGAGACGATCATGCAGGTCAGTAGCAGTAAGAAGTGGCTGTCCAAGCCTGCGCTGGACGAGGCGGGAAACCCTATCCTCCAGAAGAACGGCAAGCCGGTATTGAAGAAGTCCTATTCCGTGTTGCAGGACGACTTCTTTCAGCACATGAGGGCTGCCGGTTATACCGATGTGGAACGGGGCGAACGTGGTAGCAGCGAGGAGCATCTGACCGTGACTCAGTTCAAAGTCATGCAGGAGGAGAAGCGGCTGGAGGGCTTGACGGAGCAGATTCAACAATCCGGTGCTGAGTTGGTAGCAGTAGAGCAACAGCTTACCTCCGGTCATGCAGCCATCCAGCAAATGGAGAGCGACACCCGCAAGGCAGAGAAGGCCGCCGATGTCGCCGAAAGGAAGATGACCAAAGCGGAACAGGCGCTCCGCACACAGTCAATGACCTTCATGAAGATCGATTCGATGGGAAAGAAAACGCTGACTGGCAATATCGCTCTCGCACCCGACGAAGCCAGGGAGCTAAAGGAGCTTGCCAAAAAAGGCGTGACATTTGATCGTAGGGTTTCAGAGCTGGAGGAAAAGGTCGCTCGTGCCCAGAAGGATGCAGGTATCTGGAAACGGCGGTATGAAAAGTTGCTCGACCAGGTTCAGGACTACCTCGCCGCTGTGAAGAAG
This sequence comes from Clostridiales bacterium, assembly GCA_021201475.1. Classification (GTDB taxonomy): domain Bacteria; phylum Bacillota; class Clostridia; order Oscillospirales; family Oscillospiraceae; genus Onthomonas. The sequence goes on along the minus strand of JAJQEV010000023.1, from coordinate 2,248 downwards.
GCTCCGGAATTGGTAGTGGACTTCCTGCGGAGGGTGATTCAGGAGAGGGACATCCCCCAACAGCGGCAGCCGAACAGAACGCACATCAGAGATATGGAACGATAACGGGCACTGTCATTGAGAGATCGACAGTGCCTTTTTTGTGCCAAAAGGAGGAGGTGAACAGCCTGTGGCAGAAAATGAAGCTACGAAAATCGAATGGATCGAAAAGGAGCCGATCCCCCATTTCCGATATGGAGGGCGGGAGTACTTCATGCTCAATGACAGCATTGAAGTTGTGATCGACGGTGTCCTTTATCGGGTCAAGAGCATCTACAAAGACAGCGCCGCTTTTATGGGTGATGTGCTGGACGCTCTGACGATGGAGAAAATCAACCGGTCAGCGGCCTGATTTTTTCATGTAACTATGGAAATCAAATGTCGAATGCAGTATAATGGCAACAGGTACAATCTGCTGTCATTATGCTGCTCTCTAAGGAGGTTAAAGATTCAGAGATGCAGGATAATGCAATTTATAACGTAGGAATTTACGCCCGGCTCAGCCGGGACGATGAGAGAACCGGGGAGTCGGTATCCATCGAGAACCAGAAGGAACTGCTTGGAAGATACGTCCGGGAACAGGGCTGGAACCTGATCGACTACTATGTGGACGACGGGGTGTCGGGCACCACCTTTGATCGTCCGGGGCTGAACCGGCTGATCGGAGATGTCACCGCTGGTAAGGTCAATCTGGTGCTGTGCAAAGACCTGAGTCGCTGGGGACGTGATTATATCGAGTGCGGCAAGTACACCGATTATATCTTTCCCTCTCTTGGCTGCCGGTTCATCGCCCTCAATGACGGCGTGGACACCCTGCACAAGAACAATGAGATGGTCATGATCCTGAAAAATGTCATGAACGATCTCTACGCCAGAGACACCAGCAGCAAAATCAGGGCTGTCAAAAAGTCCACCTTCCTGTCCGGCAAGTATATCGGCTGCTATGCTCCTATGGGCTATCAGAAAAGCCCGGAGGACAAGCACGTCTTGATCCCCGACCCGGTGACGGCTCCCCTCGTGAAGCGTATCTTCGACCTGCGTTGTCAGGGATTCAGCTATCGGAAGATCGCCACCACTCTTAATGAGGAGGGCCTGCCTACGCCCCGTGACTACTATTATATGTCCCAGGGCAAGCAGAACCCCCGCAGCGATGGAGGCTTCTGGCAGGCACAGACCATCAAGGCCATTCTGCGAAGTGAGGTTTACCTTGGACATACGGTGCAGAATAAGACCGGCAACGTGTCCTATAAGGTTCACAAGCAGGTTCCAAAGCCTACCGATGAATGGATCAGAGTGGAGAATACCCATGAGCCGCTCATTACGCAGGAAATTTGGGAGCAGGTACGTCGGATGGACGAGCAGAATATGCGCAACCGCACCAAAAAAGATGGTACTACCGCCCTTTTTGCAGGAGTGCTTTACTGCATGGACTGTGGTAGCCCTATGCGGCATTACCACGAAACCCGTAAGCACAAGGATGGCTCTGATTCACCGTATCACAGCTATATTTGCAACCGATATTGTTCTGGGGGCAAAACAGCGTGTTCTGCTCACGGCATTAACCAGAGGGTCATTACCAATATCGTTCTGCTGGACATCCAGTTGAAAGCAATGTGGGCGCAGAATAATTCCGAAGACTTGAAGGAGAAGATTCGGCAACAGAAGCACGCCGCCGACGCTGAGCAGGTTCGTTCCCAGAAGGCAATGCTATCTTCTATCGAGAAGCGCCTCTCCGAACTTGACCGCCTGATCCAATGCACTTATGAGGACAAAGTGAAGGGAGCGATCCCGGAAACGGTCTGTGTGCAGCTTATGCACAAGTATGAGGGTGAGCGTCTGGAAAAGCTGGAGCAGAAGGCAGACTTAACCGCCAAAATTGAGGCGATGGAACAGGCTGAGAGCGGTGCTGACGAATGGATCAGCATGATTCAGGACTATTCCCATCTGGAGACGCTTGACCGTCCTACGCTGCTGCGGCTCATCAACCGGATTGAGGTTGGCGAGCGCAAGATGGTGAACGGTCAGGATGAACGTGAGATCAAGATTTATTACAACTTTGTCGGGTATGTAGAAGCGTGAGAAGCATCAACGGCAACCTTACTGGAGAACATCGTTCTTTATGTAAGGTTGTCGTTCATGATATTGCGGAACGACGTGGAGACCATCCCAAAAATTGTGTAAACCTCCATCGTGGAGTAAAATAGACGCA
>JAJQEV010000041.1 GCA_021201475.1 Clostridiales bacterium | reverse complement strand
CCTCCCCCTATCCCACTGGCGGCTAGCGCCTTGTCCCTCAATCAGGTGGTCTATCAGGCAACAGACGATGTGACCTCTCACAGGTGAGACTGCCGCCCATGGCGGCTGGGTAACATTCTTGGTTTCCATTGGTCGTGCTAATCTGTTTTTCAGCACGGAGGCGCATTTTTTTAGATAAATGAAATTTAATCCTTAAATTGATGGCATTGCCCTGAAAAGGGAACTGACTGAGGGGGCACTAACAGCCAACAGCTTCGCCCCGCAGGGGCATCCAGCCACTAGCCTTAAATTTTATTAAAATCAAAATTAAGGATTGACTTTAACTTTATTTAGTTTTATACTAAAGAAAATGAAAGGAGGGATACCCCATGGCAATCGAGCTTGTGCCGGACTGGATGGCGGAGCTGGAGGAGGAGGACGTGACCTTCATCAAGAAGTTCCTGCTCTCCTCCGGTTCGCTGAAGGAGATGGCCAGGCAGTACGGCGTCAGCTATCCCACCGTCCGGCTGCGGCTGGATCGGCTGATTCAGAAGATACAAATCAGCGAGCACACCGGGGGCGACCCCTACATTGCCCTCATCAAACGCCTGGCGGTGGAGGAGAAGCTGGATTTCGGCACGGCGAAAATCCTGATTGCCGCCTACAAAAGCGCCCGCAGCGGGGAGAACGCCCCCGCCCAAGGCGACAAGACAAAGGAGGACTTACCATGAGTAGTTCAAGCGTATTTGTCACCACCACGCTGGTTCTGTTCCTCATCTTGGTAGTGGGCAGCATCGCCCTGCAATTCTTCCTGTCCCGACGGGAAAGCCCCGCCCCGGGGCTGGTGCTACCGGCGCTGACCCTGTTGGGGGCGCTGGTGTCCAGCCTGGTGACGGCGGCAGGCATGATAGGGGTCACCTGGTTGGAGGCCCTAGTGGGGGTGGCCGTCCCCTTCCTGGTGGGCAATATCCCCACCATCGTGCTGCTGGGCATCTACTTCGGCTGCCGGGAGAAGTTCCGCCGGAAGAAGATGATGGACAGGATGAACATTCAGGATTTGGAGTGAGGAATCGCCCTCACAATGGCAAAGGGCCTGAGCCGCAGTTTGCGGCCCAGGCCCGAATCGTTGCTGTAGTGGAATTACTGCACCGTCACAGAGGTGATGTGGGGGTTCACGCCCTCATACCAGTACAGGAAGCCCTCCATGTCGATGACGTCGCCCACCTGCAGGTTGGTGACGGCGGCATAGACATCGGTGGTGTTGTCGCAGAGGTAGGACTCCACCGTGAAGGTGTAGGTCTCGCCGTTCAGGGAGACGTTGAAGTACAGGTCGTCGCCGTCGGAGCCGGAGCCGTCCCAGCTGTACAGGAAGGCCGCGCCGTCGCCGGAGTCCTCCACGGTCATGCCGGTGAAGGAGACGTACTCGTTCTGATGGTCGATGAGCTCATCTGTGCCCAGCAGGTCGGTGACATCCAGGGCCTCAGCGATGTAGCTGCCCTCCTCGATTTCAAAGGTGGCGTCAATGATTTCCACCTCGCCGGACCACTCGGACTTGTAGCCAGTGACCTTGATTTTGGTGCCGACGGTCAGCTTCTCATAGTCCTCCTCGGAGCAGGTCATGTTGTACAGGAAGTACGCGCCGTCCTCATCCTGGGTGTAGACGGTGGCCTGATCCTCCCACCAGGACTGCTTGGCCTGGACGTAGGTTTCAATGACCACTTCTGTATCCACGTCCGCCGCGATGTACTCAGCGTAGGTCATCACGCCCTCGGACTTGGCGCTCTCCGCCGCGGCTTCGGAGGCGGAGCCTTCGGCCTCGGCCTGGGAATCGACTTCGCTCTCCTCCGCGGCGGAAGCGTCCGCCGTGCTGGAGGAGGCTGCCCCGTCGCTGGAGGAGCCTTCGTCAGAGCTGGAGCCGCAGCCTGCCAGAGCGAACACCATGGAAAGGGCCAACAGCATTGCTACAAATTTTTTCATCATGCACACTTCTTTCTCTCCGTCTATCCGCGGAGTGGGTGGGTGTTGGTTGTTGAGCATACTTAGTTTACTCAATTCTGCCGGACAAGTCAATACCCTTTCTCACTTTTTCCGCTTCCTGGCGTCCCATATCACATAAATCAGAATCAAAATCCACACTGCGGCCAACCCCGCCAGCAGCCCCACCGCCATAGGCGGCAGGGGGCCAAGCTCCTCCTTGCCGTAGGCGGACTCGCTCTCCAGGCTCAGCCGGTAGAGGGAGGTCACGTCGCTGAACAGCTCCTCCATATACGCATCGTCCACCGTCTCCTGCCGCCGGACGGACTTCACCACGTTCTCAATCAGCTGCCCCGCCGCGTCCCGGAGGGAGGCGGAGCCGTTGAACACAGGGGTGACGAAGGTGTTATCCACCTGCTCCAGCAGCAGCTGGGACGCCTGAATCTTCACCTCGTAATAGGTGGAGTTGTCCTCCCCGCTGCGGGAGAGGTAGTCCTGATATTCCTCGGAACTCTGGGCCCTGGTGGTGACGGGGACGTAGCCCTCCGTCTCGGCGTAGGCGATTTGCACGTCATTGGTCAGCAGATACTGGGCGAAGAGCCAGGACGCCAGCACCTCCTGCTCGTCCGACTTATTGAACACGCAGATGGACGGCCCCTGGGAAATCATCTGGGGATTTTCCGTGTCGAACTGGGGAATGGCCATCACCGCCGTCTCAAACTCCACCACCTTGTCCTCGCTGATGTCGGACAGGGGGGCGTCGCTGCCCATCCAAGTGGCCCCCGCCGTGGAGTCGATGGCGAAGATGCACTGGCCCGCGTTCAGGAAGTTGGCGGGATAGCCGGAAATCTTGAAGGTGGAGAAGGCCCCGGCGGACACATGGTCGGCAATGGTGTAGAGCAGTTCCTCCGTTGTGTCGTTGAACAGCAGGATGCTGCCGTCGCTGTCGGAGTACCCAGCCCCCAGTTGTTGGAGCATCTGAATCATCATGTTGTCCGTGGACTTGTAGATGAAGGGGATCATCACCTCCTGGCCGTTCACCAGGTAGGTGCCGTCCTCCGCCTGGGCCGTGGCCGCCTCGGACACCTCCCAGATGAAGTCCCAGGTCAGCGTCTCCGGCAGGGTGTAGCCCAGGGCCTCCACATAGGTCTTGTTGATGTAGCAGGCCTCGGTGGAGCGCATATAGGGGATGGCGTAATGCTGCCCCTCAATGACGCACTCCTCCAGGAACTGGGGGATGATTTCCGCCTCCGTCACCGAATCGTACAGCACCTCGCTGCCCCCCAGGCCGTACTTCTCGTCGGCAAACAGGTCGTCCAGGGGTACCACCGTGTTCTCCCCCGTCATGTAGGTGGCGATGTGGTCGGGGTAGGTGATGCAGACGTTGGGGGTGGTGTTGGTGGAGATGTTGGTGATGACGTCGTTGTAGATGTCGCCATAGTCGGTGTACAGCCGCAGCGTCACCGTGATGTTGGGATAAATCTCCTGAAAGTCCTCAATGGCCTGCTGATAGATAGCGGTCTGGGTCTTGTTGGTGTCGTTCTTCGCCCAGAAGGTGATTTCATAGTCCCGGGAGGTGTCGAACGTCTCCGGCACCTCGAAGGCGTCCAGCCCCCTGGAGCCGTGGCACCCGCTGAGGGGCAGGAGGGCTGCCAGCAGCAGCGGCAGCAGGAGCCGCTTCCATGTTCCTTTGCGCTTCACCCTTTCGTTCCCCCTCTTGACACACCGGCCATGATTTTCTCCCGGAAAATCAGGAACAGCACCACCAGCGGCACCGAAATCACCACCACCGCCGCCATCATGGCGGGGATGTTCTCCCGGCCGAAGCCGTTCTCCCGAATCTCCTGAATCCCGTTGGACACCAGGTAGTACGCCTCCTCGTCTGTGATGAGCCGGGGCCAGACGTAGGAGTTCCAGCACTCGATGACCTTCAAAATGCCTACGGTGATTAGCGTCGGCCTGCAAATGGGGATCATCACCTTCAGCAGGTAGTTCAGGTCGGAGGTGCCGTCCACCTTGGCGGCGTAGTACATGGAGTCCGGCACCTGGGCAAAGTTCTCCTTTAACAGGTAAATGTAAAAGATGGAGGTGACGGAGGGTAAAATCAGCCCCGGAAAGCTGTTGCGCAGGCCCAGATTTGTGATGGTGGAGAAGTTGGTGATGATAACCAGCTCATTGGGAATCATCATCAGGGAGAGGAACAGGGTGAACACCACATCCTTCCCCCGGAAGGACAGCCGCGCAAAGGCGAAGGCCGCCAGCACGCTGACCGCCAGCATGATGGCCGTGGTGGCCACGGTGAAAATCAGCGTATTCAGCAGGTATCGGAGCAGCGGTACCTGGCTGAATGCATCCACATAGTTTTGCAGGGTAGGGGACAGGGTGTAGAACTTGGGGATGGCCTCCCCGTTATACTCACTGTAGCTCTTCACCGAGGTCAGCAGCATCCAGTAGAAGGGGAACAGCACCACCACCGCCCAAAGGCTCAGCAGCACATAAATCACCCCGTGGACGACTCGCTTCCTGGCAGCTGCCCGCCGCCGCACCAGTTCATAGTCAACCTGTTGTTTCATGGGAATCACCCGTTGCCTTTCTTAATAGTAGGTGTGCTTCCTGCTGATGAGCAGGTTGATGCAGGTGATGGTCAGCACGACGGCGAACAATATCACCGCCGCCGCCGAAGCGTAGGAGGGGTAGCCGCCGCTGTCGCCATACAGCATATCGTACACATAGCCTACGATAGTGTTCATCTCTGCGGCGTTCAGGTCGGTGCCGAACAGGGCCACCGCGTCGCTGTACTCCTTAAACGCGCCGATGAAGCCGGTGATAATGAGGTAGAAGATGGTGGGGGAAATCATGGGCAGGGTGATTTTGTAGAAGGTGCGGAAGCTGGAGGTGCCGTCTACCCGGGCCGCATTGTAATAGCTCTCGTCCACGGAGGACAGGGCGCTGGTCAGCAGCAGGATTTTAAAGGGCAGCACCACCCAGATGATGTAAATGCACAGCACCAGCATCTTGGCCCAGTAGGGCCCGTCGATGAAGTCCACAGACTCCCCGCCGAACCAGTTGATGAGCAGGTTCACCAGACCGTCCGTATAGGCCGTCTTTTGGAACAGCACCATGAACACCAGCCCCACCGCCAGGGTGTTGGTCACATAGGGCAGGAAGTAGATGGTCTGGTACAGTTTCCGCAGCGCCGTGATGGAGCTCAGCCCCACCGAAATCAGCAGCGCCAGCCCGGTGGAGATGGGCACCGTGATGATCACCATCAGCAGCGTGTTTTTCAGCGCCTGCAAAAAGTAGGGGTCGTGCAACACATAGGAGAAGTTATACAGTCCCACATCGAAGTAGGTCTGGGACGCGAAGTTGTACCCCTCCTCCACGGAGTAGATGAAAACGTCGATGAGCGGGTACACCATGAACGCCGCCAGGAACAAAATCGCCGGCAGCAGGTAGAGCCACGCTTTCCTGTTATTTTTTTCCATTGTATCCCTCGCTTGCCGGTTCGCCGGCTGAATCTCCGTCTATCACAGCGCCTGTCCGTTTTGGAAGGGGATGCGCTCCTCCGTCTCCCGATGGAACAGCAGCACCTTGGCGGGCTTCAGGGCGAAGCGCACCGTCTCGCTGGCCGTGCCCACCCGGCTCTCCGTGTTGATGATGGCCCGCACCGTGGGGTTGTCCGATTGGGGGTTCGTGGAGAGGATGCTGACATCCCGCCCCATCACCTCCACGCCGGACAGGTGGCAATGCAGCGGCCCGTCCTGGCGCGGCACGAAGCCCTCCGGGCGGATGCCCACGGAGACCTCCTGGTCGGCTACGCCGTCCAGGGTCAGCACGGCGTCCTCCCCGATGTACAGCCTGCCGCCCGTCACCCGGCCCCGGAAGGTGTTGATGGGGGGCGTCCCCAGGAATTTGGCCACGAACAGGTTCACCGGGTCGTCATAAATCTCCTGGGGCCTGCCGATTTGCTGTGCCACCCCCAGTTTCATCACCACGATTTCATCGGAGATGCTCATGGCCTCGTCCTGGTCGTGGGTGACGAAGATGGTGGTGATGCCGGTCTGCTTCTGGATGCGGCGAATCTCCTCCCTGGTTTGCAGCCGCAGGCGGGCGTCCAGGTTGGACAGGGGCTCGTCCAGCAGCAGCACCCTGGGCATCTTCACCATGGCCCGTGCGATGGCCACCCGCTGCTGCTGGCCGCCGGACAGCTCATTGGGCTTCCGCTCCATCAAATCCTCGATTTGCACCAGCCGGGCCGCCTCCTGGGCACGCCTGTCCATCTCCGCCTTGGAGAGCTTGTCCTTCCCCTTGAAGTTTTGCAGGGGGAACAGGATGTTTTCCCGCACTGTCAGATGGGGGTACAGGGCGTAGTTCTGAAAGACCACCCCCACCCCCCGGTTCTCCGGGGGAAGGTTGGTGACATCGTCCTCCCCGAAATAAATCTTCCCGGCGGTGGGGGTTTGCAGGCCGCAAATCATAAACAGGGTGGTGCTTTTCCCGCAGCCGGAGGGCCCCAGCAGGCCCACCAGCTTGCCGTCCGGAATCTCAAAGGTCAAATCATTCACCGCGGTCACTTCGGCAGACTTCCTGCCCCGGGCCGGGAACTGCTTCGTCAGGTGCTCCAATACAACCTTCATCCTGGTTCCTTCCTTTTCTGTCAGTTCAGCTTTGGCTGATACCCTATAGTATAAACGTTCTGCGGGGGAGAAACAAGGGCAAAAACAGAATATTCTCCGCCATGGAAAGAGCCGCGCATCCATTGCCGCCCGGCACGGGCACCCCACTGCAAACACCCCCAGATGCGGCTTGCCGCACCTGGGGGCGTCCTTACGCATGGGATAGTTGATTCCGTCCGGCGGTTTGCCCTACTCCATCATCAGGAACAGGGCGGTCAGTACTGCGGCGGCCACCAGATAGACCGCGCCGGGCAGCAGGAGGAAGGAGGAGGCGCTGTTCTTCCGCTTTTCCTTCCGTTTCTCCTGCCGCTCCACCCTGTAGTCGTAATAGCTCTGCTTTTTCTGCTCCCGGGCAGCCTTCGACCACTTCCGCTGGAAGGTGCGGCCCAGGAACCTGGCCGCGTCGAAGCCGCCAAAGGAGTCGATCCAGACCAGGATGCCCAGCCCGCCCCACAGCACGGCGGCAGCAAAACAGGCGTTGGACCAGGAGAGCAGCCGCCCCAGGATGCTGTCCTCCTGGAAGGACATCTGCCAGAAGGTCACCGGCACGATGGCCACGCAGCCGACCCCGAAGGAAATCAGGTCGCGCTTCCAGTTAGCCATTGGCGATCTCCGCCTGGTACCGCTCAAATTCCGCCTGGTTGCAGCTGACGAAGTGGCCGGGGAGAATCTCCCGCAGGGTGGGCTGCTCCTCTCCATAGTCATGGTCCAGGGTGGGGTTGTACTTCATCCGCCGCCTGCGCTGCTCGTAGTGGGGGTCGGGCAGGGGAATGGCGGACAGCAGGCTCCTGGTGTAGGGGTGCAGGGGGTGACGGAACAGCTCATCGGACTCCGCCAGCTCCACCATCTTGCCGAAGTACATGACGCCGATACGATCGGAGAAGTACTTCACCACGGACAGGTCGTGGGCGATGAACATGATGGTCAGCCCCATCTGCTCCCGCAAATCGTTCAGCAGGTTGATGACCTGGGCCTGAATGGATACGTCCAGGGCGGAAATAGGCTCGTCAGCGATAATCAGCTCCGGGTTCATAATCAGCGCCCGGGCGATGCCGATACGCTGCCGCTGGCCGCCGGAGAACTCGTGAGGATAGCGCTCCGCGTGCTCCCGCACCAGGCCCACGGTTTCCAGCATTTCGTATACCCGCTCCTGAATATACTGCTTGTCCTTCACGCCCTGAATGACCAGGCCCTCCGCGATGATTTCGCTGACCGTCATACGGGGGTCCAGGGAGGCCACCGGGTCCTGATAAATCATCTGAATCTGAGTGACCAGCCGGGAGGGGACCGCCTTCAGTTCTTTATCCAACTCAGCCTTTAACTCCGCCGAGCGCTCCGGCTGGGCGGCGATTTTCTGGGCGTATTCCTCCTTCAGCTCCTGGGTGCGGCGGGCGTGATACTTCTTGTCGCAGTTCTTCTGGTCGTCCCTGGCCTTGGCGATTTCTTCCTTCTGCTGGGCCACAAAGGCGTCCTGCTCCTGCTTGAGCCGGGCCTCCTCCGCCGGGTCGCCGCCCTGGGCTTTCAGGGCTTTCAGCTGCTCGGCGGTCTCCTTCTTCTTCGCCTTGATGGCATCGGTGTACTCCCGGGTGCCTGCGCAGATGCGCTGGCCCTTGAACCAGACGTTGCCGCCGGTGCAGTTGTACAGCTTGATGATGGAACGGCCCGTGGTGGTCTTGCCGCAGCCGGACTCGCCCACCAGGCCAAAGACCTCGCCCTTTTTGATTTCAAAGCTGACGTCGTCCACCGCCTTGAAGTCGTTCTTGCCGAAGTACTGCTTGAGGTGTTCCACCCTCAGAAGGACCTCCTGATTATGTTCTGTCATTCTGCCGGGCCTCCTCTTCCAGTTTTTTCATGCGCGCAATGCGCTCTGTGACGATGTGGGGAACCTCCACTTTGGGGGCCTTGGGGTGCAGCAGCCAGGTGGCGGCCCAGTGGGTCTCCGACAGGTCAAATTGAGGAGGCTGCTCCTCAAAGTCAATGGCCAGGGCGTACTTGTTCCGGGCGGCGAAGGCGTCGCCCTTGGGGGGATAAATCATGTTGGGCGGCGTGCCGGGGATGGACTCCAGCCGCTCCGAGGTGTCCAGGTCGGGCATGGAACTGAGCAGCGCCCAGGTGTAGGGGTGGGCCGGTTCATAGAACACGTCCTCCACGGTGCCGTACTCCACCAGCTTGCCGGCGTACATCACCGCCACCTTGTCCGCAATGTTGGCCACCACGCCCAGGTCGTGGGTGATGAAGATGACGGTCAGGTTCCGCTTCCGTTTCAGGTCGTTAATTAACTCCAAAATCTGGGCCTGAATGGTCACGTCCAGGGCGGTGGTGGGCTCGTCGCAAATCAGCACGTCCAGGTTGGCCGCCATGGCGATGGCGATGACGATACGCTGGCGCATACCGCCGGAGAACTCAAAGGGATATTGCTCAAACCGCTTCCGGGGTTCGGCGATGCCCACGTCCTCCATGATGCGGATGGCCTTGTCATAGGCCTGCTGCTTGGTGACCTTGGTCACCATGGCGTCCCCCTGCTCCTCCAGCCAGGCGACCATGTTGTGGGCGTCCTGGTCAAAGTCGTGCTGGGGGAAGGCGCGGATCTGCTCCTGATAGTCGTTTTGCAGCTCCTCCATGGCCAGCAGCATGGTGTTTTGGGTCAGCTCCAAATCCACCAGCACGGCGGGAATCACCTTGGGGACGTCGGCCTTGCGTTGGATGTCCTTCTCGTACTTGGCGGTCTCCTTCTCCACCCGTTTCAGCTCCCTGGCGTTGCCGGGGATGCCCTTGGTGTACCGCTTCAAAGAGTAGGCCATGGTGGAGCCGAAGGTGTGGGCGGCGGAGTCCTTGATGGTGGGCAGCGGGTCGATGGAGGCGGCCACCGCCTTGCTCATCTCGTCCACGGCCTTTTTGCAGGCCGCAGTGTCCAGCGTCTCCGCCCGGAAGAGGGGCAGATACCGCTCCAGCAGAGCCAGCACCGCCTGCTTCTTGGGGAGGTACCCCTCCGCGCTGTGGCGCATGGCCTGGGAGACCGCTTTCACCAGTTCGCCGGAGTAATCCTCATTGGCGGAAGCGCGCAGCTTCTGGTTCCAGCCCTTTACGTCGTCCGGGTCGAAGGCGGGCACCCCGCCGTTTAGCTGGGCGTGGGCGATGGCGTAATAGTCCGGCTCCTCCCGGCTGACCGCCTCCTGGAGCAGCTGCTCCAGCTGGCTCACCGTCTCGGGGAGGCCGTTTTTCAGCTGCTCCACCGTCGCCGTATCCGGCAGCAGGTAGGGGTTCTTAGAGCCGTCCACCCGCTCTTTCAGGTACTTGACTTCCTCCTCCAGCAGGGCGGAATCCTGCTTCTTGGCGGCCACCGCCACCTGCTCGCAGGAGAAAACGGCGGATTCCGCGTAGTCCCTGGCGTTGCGGTAGTCCACCCGCAGCTTGCTGCCGATGGGCACCAGTTTGGTCAGGACGCCGATGATGCGGTCTACCTCTCCGCCGGGGATACCGGCGGCCTTCATGGCGCCGCTGAGCTGCTTCACCTTGCCGTCAAAGTTTTTCTTGCCGTGCTTATGGGCTGTCTTGCCGTTGATGAGGGTGGCCTCGGTCATCTGCTTGCCGATGCGCATGATGGGGTCCAGGCTGCTCAGCGGGTCCTGATAAATCATGGACAGGCGGTTGCCCCGGAACTGGTTGAACTCCTCCTCGGACAGCTTCAGCAGATCCATGCCGTCATAGATGATTTCGCCGCCCTCGATGATGCTGTTCTTGGCCAGGATGCCCAGGATGGCCTTGGCCGTCACCGACTTGCCGGAGCCGGACTCGCCCACGATGGCAAGGGTCTCGCCCTTGTTGACGCTGAAGCTGATGTCCCGCACGGCCTTCACGGTGCCGCTGTTGGTGCGGAAGGAAATGCGCAGGTTGCGCACGTCTAAAATTTTCTGTGCCATGTCCTCTCAGCCTCCCTTATTCATCTGCGCCCCGGAGGGACGGGTTGAAGGCATCCCGCAGGCCGTTGCCAAAGATGTTGAAGCAAATCAGCAGGATGGAAATGAACGCTGCCGGGAAGAAGATGCAGTGGGGATAGGTGGACAGGGTGGACTGGCCGTTGTTCAGCATGGTGCCCACGCTGGTCAGGGTGCTGGACTGCAGATTGACGATGCCCAGGTAGGTCATGTTCGCCTCGGTGAAGATGACGCTGGGGATGGACAGGACGGAGGTGGTGATGATGAATCCGGCGGCGTTGGGCAGGATGTGCCGGAAGATGAGCCGTCGGTCCTTCGCGCCCAGGGTGCGGGCGGCCAGGACGTACTCCTGCCCCTTGAACCGGTAGAACTGGGCGCGCACCGTAGAGGACGTGCCGATCCAGTTGAAGAAGATGAAGCAGAAGAACAGCGTCACCACAGGCCCCAGCTTCTGGGCCAGGTAGATTTGGAACAGGGACATAAAGACCACGGTGGGCACCTCATACAGGATGTCCTTCACCCGCTCCATCAGCAGGTCGAAGGTGCCGCCATAATAGCCCTCCAGGGAGCCGATGACAATGCCGATTAGCAGGGACACCGACGCCACCAGCACGCTCAGCACCAGGGACAGCCGGGCGCCCAGGGCCAGCCGGGCGCAGATGTCATAGCCGAAGTTGTCCGCGCCGAAGATGAAGGAGGCGTAGACGCCGTGCTGGTAGTAGTACCACTCGGAGTACAGCACCCGGCACTGGTACTGGTTGCCGTTCATCTTGGTGATGTAGTAGGCGTAGCCGTCCTCGCTGTCCTCATCGGTCAGGTAGATGTTCTGCAGATTGCCGTCCTCGTCCCGGTCAGCCACGCCCTTGGAGTTGTGGAGGTACCAGGCGTTGGGGTCGTTCTTATAGGCCTGATTCTCCACCTGGTCGGTGTCCACCACGGGGTAGAACAGCTGAATACCCGTCTCCTCCTCATAGGCCAGGGCGGCCTCATACTCGGAGGCGGTCAGCAGCACCGTCACATAGCCCACCTTGGCGTAGGAGTCCAGCCGCACGTCATAGTAGGTGACTTCGCGGCCTGCGTCCACGGTGGCGGTGTAAACGTCGTACACCTCCACGATGGCGCCGGGGATGGCGCTGTAATAGTCATAGGTCTGCTGGTTCATGGTCTGGTCGGAGCAGCCGTCCCAGAACTCGATGCCCAAATCCACGAACAGCTCGTTCTTGGGCAGGGAGTAGGAGTAGTAGCCGTCATAGCTGTTGGCTCCGTAGGGGGAGACGATGGGGGCGATGATGGCGTAGAGGGCCAAAATCACAATGACGACGGCGCATATAACGCTGCCCCGGTTCCGGCTGAACCGGTGGAGGGCGTCCCGGAAGAAGCCCACAGGCTTGGTCTCCAGCTTTTTGTCGTGAAGGCGCTCCTGGTCCTGGACGAGGACGAAGCCGCTGTCGTCCATGTCCATATAGGGCTCAAATTGCTCTGGCTTATAGCTCATTGTTCTTGCCTCCTCCCATGCGGATTCTGGGGTCGATGATGCCGTAGCTCAGGTCGAACAGCAGCTCGGACACCAGGCCGATGGCAACATAGAACATACTGATGCACATGAACACAGAGTAGTCCTTCAGGTTGATGGACTGGAGATAGGTCTTGCCGATGCCCGGCACAGAGAAGATCTGCTCAATAATCATGGAGCCGGAGACCACATAGATGACGTCCGCCATAAAGGTGGGCAGCAGCGGCACCATGGAGTTCCGCAGGGCATGGCGGATGGTGGCCTGGCGATAGCTCAGGCCCTTGGTGCGGGCCAGCAGCATATAGTCGCTGGTCAGCGTCTCCGTCAGCTCCGCCCGCACCAGGCGCATATCTCCGGCGATGGTGCCGAAGCTCATGGCCAGGATGGGCATGACCGCCGAGCGGAGCATGGACAGGGAAAAGTAATCCGTACCGCCCTCCATGACCAGGGGGAACCAGCCCAGCTTGAAGCCCACATAGTATTGCAGCAGGAAGGCATATACGAAGGCGGGTACCGAGATGAAGAACATGATGAACACGTTCAGCACCTGATCCTGCCACCTGTTCTTGAAGATAGCGGCGACGATGCCGAAGATGACGCCCAGCGGGATGGAAATGACGATGGACACCACGTTGATGTAGACGGTGGCCGGCAGCTTTCCGGCCAGGTACTCGGTCACATCCTGAAGATAGGTGCCCACGGTGGTGCAGAAGCCCCAGTTCCACTCGGTGAACACGTTCTTCAGGAAGATGCCGTACTGTACCATGATTGGTTTATTATAGCCCCAGGCCTCCCGCATATCCTTGATGGCCTGGTCATAACCGCCCTGGACGGCCTGCACCTGGTTGGGCAGCATACGGATCAGCACAAACAGCATCGTCATGATGATGAACCCGCTGACCAGCATCAGGGCAATTCTTTTTGCGATATATTTTGCCATGATTCTCCCCTTTCACAAGGGCTGACTTGCCTCACTTGTTCGGGCCGCAGACTCCATTCTGCAAATTTTGCGGTCCGAATGCAGAGCGGGCGGGAGCAGGAACCCTGCCCCCGCCCGCCTGTTTACAGCAAGGTGACGATTAGTAAGTCAGCTGGTTATTCTGCGATGCGCAGTAATCCGCCCACTCGGCGTCGTCCATCGTGTAGGTCATCATGCGGATACCGCCGAAGCCCACCAGGGAGTTGACATAGGTGTCGGAGCCAAGGATGATGCGCTGAGAGTACATGGTGGCCTCGTTCAGGTAGGCCAGAGGAGCCATGCCGTAATACTCCAGAATGCCCTTCTCCATGCCGGCCAGGATCTGGTTGCGGGTGTCGGAATCGGCGGTGGCATAGGTGCCCTCCACCAGCTCCTTGTACCAGTCATAGGCGCTCATGGTCAGTTCCTCGCCATCCACGGTGATGGTCAGCATCTCGGTGGTGCCGTCATAGCCGTAGACCAGGTTGTAGGTGGGATCCACATAGCACTGCATCATGGCGTAGGGGTTCATGTCCTCGCCGCCCCAGGCGGTGAAGGCGATGTCGCACAGACCGGCCATGCAGTTGTTGTAATAGTCCTCATCCACCAGCAGGTTGATGGTGATTTTGCCCTCCAGGGAGGTACCCTCGGTGGCGGCTTCAATGGAGGACTGGAGGAAGTTGACGCGGTTCTGGTTGTTCTCGGTATCGGAATAGACGTGATAGTCCAGCTCGATGCGGTCGCTCTCGGTCATCAGACCGGCCTCGATGGCCTGAGCATAGGCGGACTCGAACAGGGCAGCGGCGGCTTCCTTGTCGTAGCCGGTGATCTGGCTCTCCTCCTCCACGCCGTACAGCTCGCACAGGGTCTCAATGGCGTACTCGCTGTTGCGGAACAGCTCGCCGGTGTCGGGGTCGCAGACGTACACATAGTCGATCAGGCCATAGCCCGCGTCAGAGCCAGCCAGGCACTGGGTCACGAAGGACTGACGGTCCAGGGACAGGGAGATGGCCTCACGGAAGTCCTTAATGGACAGGATGGAGTGGTTCACGCCGTCGGCGTCCTCGGCCTTCAGGCTCTCCTCATCGGTGTTGAAGGTGAACACATAGGCGAAGGTGGTGGGCATATAGTAGATATAGTCGCTGTTGGCATAGGTCTCCATATCGGTGGTGCCAACGCTGTACTCATCCAGGTTGCCCTGGAGGAACAGGGACAGGCTGGTGGCAGGCTCGTCGATGTACTGGACGTAGATGTCAGTGGTCTGATACTGGCCCTCGTGGTTGCCGTCGGTGTAGCCGTACCAGTTCTCGTTCTTGGTCAGACGCATTTCCTTATCCGCCTGATAGGACTCGATCTTGTAGGGGCCATAGGACATATAGCTGTCGGCAGTGGTGCCGTAGGAGGACTTCACGATGTCGCCGGTCTGGGTCTTGCAGGCCTCATACAGTTCCTCGTTCACCAGGCCGATCTGCATGGAGTAGCAGATGTAGAACTCGGTGGTGGGGTTGGTCAGGATGAAGGTCAGGGAGTAGTCGTCATTCTTGATGACGCCCACATCGTCCCAGCTGGCGGCCTCGATGGCCTCGCCCACATAGACGTAATCGGGCAGGTCGGAGGTGTAGTAGTTCACCAGATAGTCATAAATCTCAGCGGCGGAGATATAGTCGCCGTCCTCGCCCTCTTCCACGGCCTCGTCGCGAATCAGGGTCTCGTCGGTGATGTCCACGATGGTGGAGCCATCCTCAGCGGTGACAGCCCAGAAGTTGTAGATGTCCACGCCGAAGTTGGTGTAGCCGTCGGCCTCAGCCTCTTCCACGCTGGCGTAGCCCAGGTCGGCCAGGGAGGTGGTGTAGCCCATCTCGCCAACCTTGTCGCTGTTGTAGTAGTTGTAGGCGTTGGCCAGGCCGGTGGTGCCCTCATAGAAGGAGGAGGCGCGGTAGTTCTTCATCTCAGGGTTCAGGAACTGCTGCAGGGTATAGATGTAGTCATCAGCGGTGATGGGGGTGCCGTCCTCCCAGCACATGGCCTCGTTCAGGGTGATGGTCCAGGCATAGCCCTCGGTGGCGTCGGCGGGGACGCCGTAGGTCTCGTTGCCGGCATAGTCGGCGGTCACGTCCTCAGGCATGGCGGAAGCCGCCTCGCAGACGATGTCATAGCCGTCTGCGGCGTCGTTCATGACAAAGTCATAGAAGTAGACCATGGTGTAGCCCTGGACATCGCCCTCGACCTCGTTCTGCCAGTCCGTGGGGGACCAGGTGGAGGGGGCGCTGGTGGAGTAGCTGTAGGTGTAGCTGCCGCTCTCGGACACCTCGGCGGTGGTGCCGCTGGCGTCGGAGCTGCTGCTCGCTTCGCTGGAGGAGCTGCCTCCGCTGGTGGTGCCGCTGTCGCTGTCGCTGTCGCTGCTGCCGCCGCAGGCGGTCAGGCTAAACACCATGGCCAGCGCCAGCATGAGAGCGAGCATCCTTTTCATTTTCTTCATTTGCTGATGACTCCTTTTCTTTATTTGGAACCCACCCCTATTCGCGCAGAAACTCCATTCAAACTGCGGTATGCCTCCCTGCCTGGGGTACCCCAGGCAGGGAAATGCGTATACGCATTTCCCTCGCGCGTCCGCTGCAAAGCAAGAATAAATTCCATGTACTTTATTATACTACCCCGTTACCATTTGTCAAGGTTAAATTGCATTTTCGCCCTTTTTTACTTGCAGAATGCCATTTTTTGTCACAGACCTGCCGTTTTCTTCCGAAAGGCCGCCGTTTCGGGGCTTTTCCGGTCAAATCGGGCGTTTTGCCCCCGGAACGGGGCGGCCTTGCAAAGCGTTCCGCCTGTGGCGGTCACTTTCTCCAGTGCAGAGACACCTTTCCCAGTCCTTTTGCCAAAACCAGGGCGGGATTCTTTACGTTTTTTCAGGTTTTTCGCATTTTTAGTTCACAATTTCGCAACAAATACAGGGGCCGCTTCCGCGGCCCCTGTGGACGGTCATGCAGGATTTTTATTTTTTTCCTTCATTTTCAGTCGTCTGCAACGGCATGGGGAAGCGCACCGTCATCTCGGTGCCCTCCCCCACCTGGCTCTCCAGGTCGATGGCGGCGTTGTGGAGCAGGGCGATATGCTTCACGATGGCAAGGCCCAGCCCGGTGCCGCCGGTGGCCTTGCTCCGGCTCTTGTCCACCCGGTAGAACCGCTCGAACACCCGGCTCTGGGCCTCCTTGGGGATGCCGATGCCGCTGTCCCGCACCTGGAGGAAGGGCTGGCCCTCCCGCGTCCCCGTGGTCAGGAACACCCGGCCCCCGGGGCGGTTGTAGCGCACGGCGTTCTCCACCAGGTTGTCGCACAGCTCCTCCAGCAGGCTCCGCACCCCGGACACCGTCGCCGATTCCCCGGCCACGGAGATGGTGACGTAGGCCCGCTGGGCCCGCACCCGCAGCCGCTCCGCGCTGGCCTGGGCCACCGCCTGCAAGTCCACCGGCTCCATCTCCGGCGGCGCCTCCGTCTGCAAAGCGCCGCTGTCCAGTTCGGTGAGCTTGATAATGTCGGACACCAGGGCAATCATCCGGGCGGATTCCTTCTGAATCTGGGCGGCGAAGGAGGGGATGTCCTCCCGGCTCACCATGCCGCTGGCCATCAGCTCCGCATAGCCGGAGATGCTGGTCAGGGGGGTTTTCAGTTCATGGCTGACGTTGGCGGTGAACTCCTGGCGGATTTTCTCGTGGTTCTCCCGCAGCACCCGATCCTCCATCAGGGTCTTGCCCAGGGGGGCCAGCTCCGGGTAGGGGACGTGGTCCTCCACGTCGTCCAGATGCCTGCCCATCTCCACGATTGGGTTCACCAGGGAGCGGGTCAGCCGCCGGGACACCCAGACGGAAATCAGCGTCATCACCGCCAAAGCCAACAGCAGCCAGGGCAGCGCCTGCAAAAACACGCTGTAAATGCTGGCCACGTCCAGGGAGGCCCGCAGCACGTTGCCGTCACTCAGCAGCACCGCCTCGTAGAAGGTGCGCTGGGACAGGGTGGAGGACATCCGCTCCGAGGAGCCGCTGCCGGTGGCCAGGGCCTCCTCCACCTCCGGCCGGAGGGAGTGGTTCTCCAGCGTACCCTCCGCCACGCTGTCGTAGAGGACGCTGCCCTCCGGGTCGATGAGGGTCAGGCGAATCTCTGCGTCGGCGCAGGCCTGGTCAAAGGTGTCCGGGGACTGCTCGTAGGCCACCGCGTAGGCCCGCACCAGCTGCTCCGCATCCTCCCGCACCTGAATGGTGAAGGCCCGGTAGTACAGCAGGGAGGCCGTCAGCGCCGCCAGAAGCATGGCCACCAGCCCGGTCAGGAACAGGCGGTAGTTGACTTTCCGCGCCATATCCTCACCGCCCCTGTCCGGCGCTCTCCCGGTCGGTGAGGATATAGCCCACCTTCCGCAGCGTCTGAATGTACTGCCCCGCGTCCCCCAGCTTCTGGCGGAGGGAGCGGATGTGCATATCCACCGTCCGGCTCTCCACGGAGTATTCGCTGCGCCACACCCGGTCCATCATATCGTCCCGGGTGATGGCCGTTTCCGGGGACTGGAGGAACAGCCGCAGCAGCTCGTACTCCTTCAGGGTCAGCTCCACGGGGCGGCCCTCCACCGTCACCTGATGGCGCTCCTCCTGCATGGCGATGGGGCCGAAGGTCAGGGTCTTGCCTCCCTGCTCCAGGCCCGTCCGGCGCAGCAGCGCCTTTACCCGGGAGAGGAACTCCATAATGCCGAAGGGCTTGGTCAGGTAGTCGTCCGCGCCGCCGTCCAGGCCCTGGACGATGTCCACCTCGCTGCCCCTGGCTGTCACCATCATCACCGGTATCTTCCGGGTGGCGTGGTTCTCCCGCAGGTGCTGCAAAATCATCAGCCCGTCCTGGTCGGGCAGCATCACGTCCAGAATCACCAGCTCCGGCAGGGTCGTTTCCAGCCCCCGGAAGAAGGCCGCCCCATCGTGGTAGATGGCCGCGTCCAGGCCGCTGGAGCGCAGGGCGTATTGCTCTAATGCGGCGATGCTCTCGTCGTCTTCTACTATGGCTATCATATAGATACTCCTTTTAGTGGGTAGTTGCTAGTGGCTAGTGATTAGTGGCTAGTCACCCCTCAGTCAGCTTCGCTGACAGTTCCGCCGTCAAGCGGCATTTCCGCTGCGCTCCCTACCCTTTCAGGGCAATGTCATCAATTTAAGGGGATTACGCCCCTTGGGCAAGGATACTATAAGGAAATAAAGCGTTTGCCCTTGCCAGGGCGGGGCCTACT
>JAJQEV010000074.1 GCA_021201475.1 Clostridiales bacterium | reverse complement strand
CTTGGCGGAGCAAGAAATGGGGCCCGCCGGGAGGGCAAACGCTTTATTTCCTTATAGTATCCTTGCCCAAGGAGCGTAATCCCCTTAAATTGATGACATTGCCCTGAAAGGGGAGCTGGCTGGCCGCAAGGCCAGATTGAGGGGTTTCTTTGGCACATTTGGCCGGAAACTTGATTTCCGTGTTGCCCCCCACAGATAGCTTGACACCGGCCCGAAATCCTGCTATACTACCCTATAACCACATAGCACACACGCAGGGGCGCTGAGGGCATCCTCGGCTGAGATCGGAGCAATGACGCTGCTCCGTGCCGCCTTGAACCTGATCCGGATAATGCCGGCGTAGGAAGCGAGCGACTTGATTGAAGCCATCCGCGCGGCAGCTGCTGTGCGGATTTTTTATTAGGAGGGACTTTTTATGTCCGAACAAAAGAGAACCAGCAGAGACAACCATCTGCGCACCCGCGCCCTGGTGGAGGGGGCTGTCATGGTGGCTCTGGCCACCGCTTTGAGCTACATCAAGCTCTTTGAGCTGCCCCAGGGCGGCAGCGTCTGCATCGGAATGCTGCCCATCTTCCTGTACTGCTACCGCTGGGGATTCAGCAAGGGTATGCTCTGCTCCTTCGCCTACGGCCTCTTGCAGTTGCTGCTGGACGGCGCCTACGCCTGGGGCTGGCAGAGCATGATTCTGGACTACCTGCTGGCCTTCGCGGTGCTGGGCGTGGCCGGGCTATTCGCCGGGAGGAAGGGCGGCCTGTACGTGGGTACCGTAGTGGGCAGCCTGTGCCGCTTTCTGTGCCACTTTGTGGCGGGTTTCACCATCTGGCGCATCTACGCCCCCACGGAGCTGTTCAACTACACCTTCACCAACCCCTACCTCTACTCCGCCGTCTACAACGGCAGCTTTGTGGCGGTGGACATGGTGCTGTGTATCGTGATTTTCGCCCTGCTGTCTAAGCCGATGGAGAAATATTTCACCGGCGCAGACATCCGCAGCTAAGCGCCCATAGGGGCGCATGGCGTGTGGCTGCCGCCGCGGCATTCCTGTGTAAGCAGCAGTAACGAAACGCTGCAATGCGTTTCGTCACGCTGTTATTTCACGTGGGTCTGCCCGCTGTTTGATTTGGCGGTTACGTTCACAGAACCAAATACGTCGGGAATCAATGCCGCGAAATCAATCGGCTGCAATCTGCTTTACAGATTGCAGCCGATCAGCCGGAAGAAACGTCTCCATGTCAGCCTTGAAGGGCCGATATGGAGACCGCTTGCTTTTACTGGGCGGACCCTTCTCCGCCCTCTCCACCGCTGCCTCTGCGGGCGGGGTGCCAGTGGTTCTCCTCCGGTTCCTCCGGCAGAACCACCACGCGAATCTCCAGCACCCGCATCCGGCGGATGGCCGTGACCGTCACCTCCAGGTTCTCGTAAGTAAACCGGTCCCCGACCTTGGGGATGTGGCCCAGCTCATCCAGCACCCAGCCGGATACCGTGTCGCTGTCGCACTCCCCCCGCACGTCAAACAGTTCAAATACATCGTCCAGATTGGCGGAGCAGGCGATCAAATAGCTGCCGTCCGGCTGCTTTTTGAAGCTCTCCACCACCTCGTCATGTTCATCCCAAATCTCGCCCACCAGCTCCTCCAGAATGTCCTCCAGGGTGATGAGGCCCTCGGTGCCGCCGAACTCATCCACCACGATGGCGAGGTGGGTCTTTTGCCGCTGCATTTTGCTCAGCACATCCTGCACCGGCTCGGAGGGGGTTGTGTAGAGGGGCTCCGTCATCAGGTGATGCCAGTCGTCCTCCGGCCCCAAATGGGCCTGGAAGAAGTCCTTCTCGTTCAGCACGCCCAGGATATGGTCCCTGTCCTCGTGCCAGATAGGCAGGCGGGAATAGCCGCAGTCCCGGAACAGGGCGTCCATCTCCTCCGTGCTGGTGTCATCCGGCGCGGATACCATATCCACCCGGGGAACGAAAATCTCCCCCACCTCCAGGTCGCCAAACTCGATGGCGGAGCGAATCAGCTTGCTTTCGCCCGCCTCCAGGCCGCCTTCGTTCTCCGCTTCGGACACCATGGTAATCAGCTCGCCGCCGGTGATGCCCTCCCCTTCGTCTGGCTTGAAGAAGTGGTTCAACATCCGCTGCCACAGGCGGAACACGGCGTTGATGGGGGTCAGCACCCACAGCACGGCCCGAATCACCGGCGTCACCGCTATGGCGAACCGTTCCGGGGCCTGCTTCACCAGGGTCTTGGGGGTCACCTCGCCGAAAATCAATACCAGCACGGTCATCACCACCGTAGAAAGGGTAGGGCCGTAGGTGGCCCAGTAGCTGGTGAACAGCAGCGTGGCCAGGGTGGAGGCAGTAATATTGACGATGTTGTTGCCAATCAGCACGCCGGACAGCAGCCGGTCATAGTCCTCCACCAGGGCCAGCGTCGCCTCTGCCTTCCTGTTGCCGTCCTCTGCCCAGCTTTTCAGCTTGATTTTGCTGCAGGAGGAAAAGGCCGTCTCCGTACCGGAAAAAAAGGCGGATGCGATAATCAGCAATGCTAAAATCAGGATAGTACTTCCTGTTTGACTGTCGTCCATAAGGGGAACATCACACTCCTAAAGATTCATCGTTTGATTGGGAGGCGGGGCCGCTCTGCTCCAGCATGGCCCGGTACTGCCCCTCCAGCCAGTCCAGCACCTGTTCGTAGCCGTCCTCGCTCATGGGGAATCGGGCTTCAGCCACTACATCGCTCTCCTCCAGGCAGAAGTCGCCGTACCAGCACAGGGTGGCAATGGTCCAGCGCTGTCCCCCGGCGTCCTCCGCCTGCTCCGACTTCACCCGGAACCGCAGCCCCCGGAAGGAGCCGTAGAACGTGTTATCGTTCTGAAAATGATGCAGGTTGGGCAGATAAAATTGTTCACTATCACGCAGCATGGCAGCCCCTCCAATAGTTTCATTGTACCGTATTCTGTGGAAAAGTCAAGGGTAACTCGCGCCGTGGCTCGGGAATCACCTTTCAGGGCAATGTCGTCAATTTAAGGATTAACCTTCACTTATCTAAAGAAAAAATGCGTTTCCGCACTGA
>JAJQEV010000071.1 GCA_021201475.1 Clostridiales bacterium | reverse complement strand
GATGTGACTTCTCACTGGTGAGACTGCCGCCCATGGCGGCTGGCGGGGATTGCCGTTCCGCCCTCGCCTACGGCGGGCGGAACGTGCAATTTTGTTGCCCTTTGGTCGTGGAAATCTGACTGTACGACTGCGTTGCGTTCCTCAACTTAGTATGGATTGCATCTTTAAGTTGATGACATTGCCCTGAAAGGGAATCTGTCGGCGTAGCCGACTGAGGGGTGACTAGCCACTAGCCACTAGCCACTAACCACTAGCCACTTGAAAGGGCAGGGAGCGCCGCGAACGATTTCTCTTCCTCTTTTTACAAAATTTCCATTTTTATTGCGGATACTGTGCTATAATAAAGTATCCATAACCGGCCTGCCCGCCGGAGCTGTGCAACTTAAGAAAGGAGACTTCACTTATGTCCAAACTTACCACCGGCGTCTATGAAAAGTACGGCGTCCGCTATCCCACCCTGACCCTGACCGACGGGGCCTATGCCCTGACTGTCACCCCGGAAAAGGGGGGCATGGCCACCTCCTTCACCAAAGCTGGGGAGGAGTACCTCTGGCTGCGGGACGGGAACTTTGAGTCCACCGACCGGCCCCGCTGCGGCATCCCCATCCTGTTCCCCAGCTGCGGCAAGCCCGACGGCGGCGTTCACCAGTTCGGCGGGGCGGCCTACCCCATGGAGATTCACGGCTTTGCCGACCTGGTACCCTGGCAGGTGGGGAAGGCGGAGGATGGGGCCGTCGAGCTGACCCTGGCCCCCAACGGCCTGACCAAGTTCGTCTACCCCTTTGAGTTCCTGCTGACCATGCGCTACACCCTGGACGGGGCCACCGCCGGCCTGTCCCTGACGGTGGAGAACACCGGGGACAAGCCTCTGCCCTTCAGCGTGGGCTTCCACCCCTACTTCGCCGCCAGTGCGCTGGAGAACGTCCGCTTCGATGTCACCGCCGCCACCTGCTCCGAGGACGCCAAGGGGGAGCAGCCCGCCGCACCTGCGGAGATCACCCTGACGAAAAAGCCGGGCAGCGCCGACTCCATCCGCCTGATGACCGGCGTGAAAAGCCCCATGCGCTTCACCGACTCCGGCAACGGCCACAGGGTAGAGGTGGCCTTTGACGAGAGCGTGTTCACCAACGGCGTGCTGTGGCAGCAGGACGCGGAGCGCTTCGTCTGCATGGAGCCATGGAACGGCTGGGCCAACAGCGTCAACGAGGAGGGCAGGCATATCGAGCTGGCCCCCGGCGGCAGCAAGACCTTTGCCTGGAGCGTCACCATCGGGTGATGCGGGACACCGCACGGCGGAGCGGGCTTACTGTGCGGCGTTAAGCGCTGCCGGCAGCACGGTTTCAGCCGCGAACCGATGCCGGAGAGGGTCGTCGGCCGAAGACAGAAGCCTGCATTACAGCAGGGGCAGACAATCCCGCCTGCCCCGCTCCGCTGCCCACAAAAACGGAAAAAACATGAGCCGCACCCGATGGGTGCGGCTCACGGTTTTGCGCTGCAATTACAGGCTGGCCTTCGCCAGCGTCACCAGCTGGGAGAAGACGGCCTTATCGTTGACGGCCAACTCGGCCAGAATCTTCCGGTCAATCTGCACCTGGGCCTGCTTCAGGCCGTGGATAAAGGTGGAATAGTTGATGCCGTTCTGCTTGCAGGCGGCGCTGATACGGGTGATCCACAGGCGGCGGAAGTCGCGCTTCTTCAGGCGGCGGCCCGTGTAGGCGTACATGGCGGACTTCATCACGGCCTGGTTGGCCATCTTGTAATGCTTGCTCTTGGAGCCCCAATAGCCCTTGGCCAGCTTCAAAACTCTGTTTCTTCTTTTGCGCGTCATCATTGCGCGTTTTACTCTTGCCATTGTCGTTAGCCTCCTGTCGCTCGATTATTTGTAAGGGATCATTTCACGGATGGTGGCGCTGTTGGTCACGTCCGCATAGGCGCCGCTGCGCAGGCCTCTCTTACGTTTCGTGGTCTTTTTGGTCAGGATATGGCTGGCGTAGGCATGAGAACGCTTCACCTTGCCGTTCTTGGTGAGGTTGAATCTCTTCTTCGCACCGCTGTGCGTCTTCATCTTAGGCATAACTGAGAACTCCTTTCGCCTTTCAGCGCGGCTTGCCGCGCAGAACCCCCGGCCTATGCCGGCCAGGGTTATTTTTGTGCATCCTTTTTCCCGGCAGATTTCCTGCCGGCGTCCTTGGCGGGCCTCGGTGACAGCATCATAGACATATGACGGCCATCCAGAATCGGCTTTTTGTCCATCACCGCGACCTCGCTGCTCTCCTCGGCAAAGCGCAGGAGGAGGTTCTCGCCAATATCCGTGTGGGCCATTTCACGGCCACGGAAACGGACGGTCACCTTCACCCGGTTGCCCTCTGCCAGGAACTTCGCGGCGTTGCGCAGCTTCGTATTGAAGTCGCCCACGTCGATACCGGGGGACATACGGATCTCCTTGATTTCCACAACGTGCTGATTCTTTTTTGCTTCCTTCTCCCGCTTCTGCTGCTCAAAACGGAACTTGCCGTAATCCATAATCTTGCAGACGGGAGGGGTGGCCTTCGGGGAAATCATCACTAAATCCATGCCGGCCTTCTGGGCCTCGTCATAGGCGGCCCGGGAGGACATAATGCCCATCTGCTGGCCGGTTGCGGAAATCAGGCGGACTTCCTTTTCACGGATTTCCTCATTGATCTTATAATCCATGCTGCTGATACTGACACCTCCAAAGAATGATAAAACGGATGCCGAAACGGCACCCGCACACACAACAGACAGACCCCACGCATCCCGTGGAGCTATCGCATCTGTAAACCACCGTGCCGCTGCACGGAAGGTGAGGAGGGCGGAAACCGTTCCTGCTTTATTGTCCAACCGTTATTATAGCACAGTATTCCGGATTGTCAACTGTTTTTTTCGCTTTGCGCGAAAATAAAGTTTTCGGTCAACGGCACTAAAGAAGTCCCTCAGGCTGGCCTCCCGACCCCTCAGTCAGCTTTGCTGACAGCTCTACCGCTTCGCGGCATTTATGCCCTTTCAGGGCAATGTCATCAATTTAAGGAGATTGCGCTCCTTAGACAAGGATACTATAAGGAAATAAAGCGTTTGCCCTCCCGGCGGGC
>JAJQEV010000127.1 GCA_021201475.1 Clostridiales bacterium | reverse complement strand
CATAGCATGAAACGGGCGGGTTTGCAAGGGTGGGTGTCAGTGCCTAGATGCCTCCGGAGGAGGCGTAAGCTGTTAGCTGCTGGCTGTTAGTGGCGGTGGTTGGAACCGCTGGGGTTTCCCTCATCCCGTAGTAGAGTGTGAAAACTAAATCTTTGCCTTATTCGCCCATCACAAAATGCCAGCGGAACAGACTGTGATACTGTTCAGACGGGCAAATTGTTCCGATTTTTGCAGTCGTCTGCCCCTTTTCTCCCTAAACAAGGATGGAGGAAGGAAATAGGCTTTGCCCAACTGAGCCTGGTTTTGCCTAGACATGGTTCTTCACAGAGGATTTACCCGGCCTACGCTGACAAGCGGCATTTCCGCCGCGTTCCCCGCCCTTGCCAGGGAACCAGGCAGCCGGTACGACCTCATACATCCGCTTCTTCCTCTTTCATAAAGTCGGCAAAGGAGGAATAACGCTTGTACTTTTCCGGGTGCTGTGCCATTTCATCGCATTCCTTGATAGCGGCAATCGTGTTTGCGTTCAGATTTTCCTGCTGAGATGCAAGAGACATTGCGGTTTCCCGCTTTTCTTCCCCCTCTTCCATCACGGATTCTATGAGCATCGCATCCCCAAAGGAGAAGAACCGATACCGCTCCCGCACCGCCTCCTCATAGGCCCGCAGCACGTTCTCCCGCCCCGCCAGGGCGGCTACCAGCATGATGAGGGTGGACTCCGGCAGGTGGAAGTTAGTCACCAGGGCGTCCAGGCACTTGAATTTGTAGCCCGGATAGATGAAGATATTCGTCCACCCGGCGCTGGGGTCTATGGTGCCGTCGGCATTGGCGAAGGACTCCACCGTGCGGCAGGAGGTGGTGCCGATGCAAATCACCCTGCCGCCACTTTGCTTTGTCTCGGTGATGATGCGGGCGGCCTCCTCCCCCACCATGCAGTATTCGGAGTGCATCTCATGCTCCTCCAGTTCCTCCGCCTTCACCGGGCGGAAGGTACCCAGCCCCACATGGAGGGTGACATAGGCCAGGCGCGCCCCCATGGCCTGGATCTCCTCCAGCAGCTGGGGGGTAAAGTGCAGCCCCGCCGTGGGGGCGGCGGCGGAGCCCACCACCTTGGAGTAAACGGTCTGATACCGCTCCTGATCCTGTAGCTCCTCCTTGATGTAGGGGGGCAGAGGCATCCGGCCCAGACGCTCCAGCACCTCCAGGAAGATGCCCTCATAGGTGAAATGCACCAGCCGGTTGCCGCCGGGGAGCACATCCCGAATCTCCGCCGTCAGTTCCCCGTTGCCGAAAGTGACCTTTGCACCCACCCGCAGCTTTTTGCCGGGGCGCACCAGGCACTCCCAGTCGTTGCCGCCCCGGTCGATGAGCAGCAGCACCTCGGACACGCCCCCCGTCTCCCGGCGGCCGATGAGCCGGGCAGGCAGCACACGGGAATCGTTCAGCACCAGGCAGTCCCCTGGGCGGAGGAACTGGGGCAACTCGTAAAAGTGCCGGTGCTGAATGGCTCCGGTGTCCTTGTCCAGCACCATCAGCCGGGAGCCGTCCCGCCGCTCCAGCGGCGTCTGAGCAATCAGCTCCTCCGGCAGGTCGTAGTAAAAATCGCTTGTTTTCATACCATGCTCATTCCTTTGGATTTAGTCCGGTTTCCCCAGAGAAGTCCGGTCAAATTGCCGAATCGGTGGGAAACTCTCTTTTTTGATTTATAAATTCTTCTCCTTCCCCGCCATTGACAGGGGCGGATAACTATGCTAAACTATACTTAGTCTATGCAGAGTAGAGGCGCGGTCAACATCAGTATCCGCGGCAGAGGGCTTCGGAGGCCCGCTTGATGCCGCGCAGAAAGGGGAGGCCGCCGAAGGGGCGGCACGCCGAGCGCCGCACCCTGGGGGTCGGGTCAACAGCCTGGCAACTGTCATCCCCGGTGCGGGGATGGGGAGCTGTCTGCTTTTTGTTCCTATACGGTCTGCCCGTCAGACATTATAGTACAGAATCAGTCAGTTTTGCAACTACTGATTCCTTTTTTTATCCCCAAATCCCAAGCCTTGGCATAGAAATAATCAGGGAAGCCTTTTTGGAGGAATGTAACATGGAAAAGTTTCACGTTGGCGTTGTAGGCTGCACCGGCATGGTGGGTCAGCGCTTTGTCACGCTGCTGGAGAACCATCCCTGGTTCCAGCTGACCGCTATCGCCGCCTCTGGCCGCAGCGCCGGTAAAACATACGAGGAAGCCGTGGCAGGCCGTTGGAAGATGTCCACCCCCATCCCGGACTCCGTCAAGGATATGACGGTGCTGGACATCGAAAAGGATTTGGACGCCTTCGTGTCCCAAATCGACTTCACCTTCTGCGCCGTCAACATGAAGAAGGACGAAATCAAGGCGCTGGAGGAGAAAATCGCGAAGCTGGAGTGCCCTGTGGTGTCTAACAACTCCGCCCACCGCTTCACCCCTGACGTGCCGATGGTGGTGCCGGAAATCAACCCCGACCACATCAGGGTCATTGACACCCAGCGTCAGCGGCTGGGGACGAAAACCGGCTTCATCGCCGTGAAGTCCAACTGCTCCCTGCAATCCTACGTCCCCGCTCTGCACCCCTTGCGAGAGAAGTACGGGCTGGAGAAGGTGCTGGTCACCACCTACCAGGCCATCTCCGGCGCGGGGAAGAACTTTGAGACCTGGCCGGAGATGGTGGACAACGTCATCCCCTACATCGGCGGCGAGGAGGAGAAGAGCGAGCAGGAACCGCTGAAAATGTGGGGCGACCTGGTGGACGGCGTCATCGTCCCCACCAACACCCCCAGCATCACCTCCCAGTGCCTGCGGGTACCGGTGACGGACGGCCACATGGCTGCCGTGTTTATGACCTTCCCGGAGGGGAAGAAGCCCTCCATCGAGGCCATCAAGGCGGATTGGGCCGGCTACCGGGGCCGCGCCCAGGAGCTGAACCTCCCCTCCGCCCCGAAGCAGTTCCTCCACTACTTTGAGGACCCCAACTATCCCCAGACCCGGCTCCAGCGGGACCTGGAGGGGGGCATGGCCATCTCCCTGGGCCGCCTGCGGGAGGACACCCAGTATGACTACAAGTTTGTCGGCCTGAGCCATAACACCCTGCGGGGCGCGGCAGGCGGCGGCGTGCTGCTGGCCGAGCTGCTGGCCGCGGAGGGATATATCCCCCATAAGGTAAAGTAAGGCGGGGGCTGCCTCCTTAGGTATGATACCATAAGGGGACAGGCGGTTGCCTACCCGGAGGGCGTTCGTTCCTTAGAAATGGTTCTTTGAAGGAACTAAAGCGTTTGCCCTCCCGGCGGGCCTGAGTACCGCCTGCTGACCCTTTATGGTATCCTCCTCGGACAGTGACCCTCGCCAGCATAGCTGGCATCGGTTTCCGGCTAAAAATGTGCCGCTGGCACATTTTTGGACGCCGTAAATTGTCCCGCCAAGAAATGGGGGAAAGAAGGCGGCTCAGGGAGGGGCTTCGGGGCCTCGCCCCTCCCTAAGAACCCTCCCCCTATCCCACTGGCGGCTTCGCCTTGTCTTATTCTATAGGTGGTCTATTCCGTTAGAGACGAAACAAAATCAAAGCCCAGCGAAGCGGGTTTGATTTTGAGAGGAGGCGTTGCGGAGCGACTGAGGGTTTGGCGTCAGCCGGACACGAAGGATACGGAGCTAACGCCGACGAGGTGAGACTGCCGCCTATGGCGGCTGGATAACATTCTGCTTTTCCATCGGTCGTGCTAATCTGAGTTTCAATGCGGAAACACACTTTTCCTTAGCAAAGTGAAAATAAATCCTTAAGTTGATGGCATTGCCCTGAAAGGGGAGGTGCCTCCGAAGGAGGCGGAGGGGTTTACAGCCACCCCTACACAAAAGTGAAGATTTAGGCTTCACGTTTTACTAGTGATTCGTAGCTGGCAGGGATAGCGGCAGCGTCCGGTTCCCCCGCATATAAGAAGGTTCACTGTCGGGCAGCTGCCTCCAAATAAATCCGCTTCATCTCCAAAGCATCCTCGCTCTGGCTGCCCGCGCTCTCGCAGATGATGGTGGGATGCCACCCCCGCCGGGCGATGGCCTGGGCCAGCGGGGCGAAGTCCGGGCCGTACTGACCGTCGGAGAAGCGGAGGTGCCGCTTCTCCCCGCCCTTTGGGGTGTATTCGATGTGGGAGAAGTGGCTGTGGAACCGGGAGGCCCGTTCTTCCCCCAGCACCGCCGCCATGCGGCCCAGCATCTGCTCGCAGGCCGCCTCACCCTCCAGCGCCCCCAGGGAGCGGGCGTAGAGATGGCCGAAGTCCACGCAGGGCAGCAGCCGCTCATCCAGGGTGCAAAGCTCCAGCACCTCGTCCAAATCCCCCAGCTGGTTGATTTTCCCCATGGTCTCCGGGCAGAGGGTCAGTCCGCCGTAGCCCATATCGTCGCAGACGGCCAAAATCTCCTTCAGGGAGCGCTTTGCGATGTCCAGCGCCTCCCGTCTGCTGCGTTTCATCAGCGCTCCGGTGTGAATCACAATGCGCTGCGCCCCCAGGAACAGGGCCACCTGGCAGGAGGCCGTCACATAGCCGATGGTTTTTTGCAGCATCTCCGGGTCGGGGTTGGCCAGGTTGATGAAATAGGGCGCGTGGAGGGAGACCTGGATGCCCGCCTCGGCGGCGTTCCTGCCGATTTTCTCTGCCGTTTCCTTCCCCACATGGACGCCCTTGCCGCACTGGTACTCGTAGGCATCCAAGCCGATGGAGCTTAGCCAGGCCGGGGCGTCCGCGCTGGATTTGGACACGGTTTTCGTAAACGTATCCGAGTTCCCGGCCACGCCGAACAGGGCGTATTCCTTCATATCCGATCCCCCCTCAGTCTGCACAGCCCCCGGAAAGGGGCCTCAATGCCGTAGCGCAGGACGCGGAAGGCGCTGTCCAGGGCGATGGGCCGAATCAGGATGGCCCGGATCCCCGCGTTGTGCCCGCCCCAAACGTCGGTAAAAATCTGGTCGCCCAAGATAACGGCCTGCTCCGGCGTCGTGCTGGTCTGGGCGAAGGCCCGGTCAAAGCTCCGGCGGTGGGGCTTCCCCGCGTGGCTGAGATAGGGTACCCCCCAGCTTTCGCAGAAGCGCCTGCTCCGGGCCGGGCGGCGTCCGTTGGAGAGGACGAACACGGTCAGCCCCGCCGCCCGCGCCTCCTCCAGCCACCTGCGGAGGGCCTCGTCCGGCTCCGGCTGATGGTAGCGGGCCACAGTGTTGTCCAGGTCTGCCAGCAGCAGGCGGACGCCGCCCCGATACAGCGCCGGGAAGTCCAGGTCGTAAATGCTGTTTTCCACCCGGTCAGGAATCAAATTCAGGGACACACCCTTCACCTCATTGTCATATCTCCGCACTGCGCGCACATAGGATAGTATATCAATTCTTCGGGCCAAACTCAAGGGGGAAAACAACATGGACAGCAATTTTCGCCTGATTCTCTGCGTCCCGCCTGCCGATGCGGAGCAGCTCGGGCAGCGGGAGGGGCTGCTGGCTCCGCCCGCCTACCGCATCGGGCCGGGGCCTTCCCTCCAGCGCATCCAGGCCGTTCCCGACCTCCGGGGCGGCATCCTCACCGTCACCGACGGCGGCGCTGCCCTGACCGGGAACCCCCAATACCTCTGCCGCCAGGTGCAGCGGGAGGCCGCCGCCCGCAGGGTCATGGGGGTCTGGCTGGATTTGCAGCGCCGCCCCTTGCAGGAGGCAAAGCGCTGCCTCGCCGCCCTGGACGGGGCCGCCGCCCAGGCGGGGCTGGAGCTGTGGGTGCCGGAGTGGTGCGCCGAGGCGGCGCCCCACGGCAACGTGCTGATTTCCTCCGCCCTGTCCGGCGGGTCGCTGAAGGCGAGGCTGGAGGACGCCGTCACGGCCTACGGTCTGCCCCGGGTGACGCTGGCCGTGGAGCCTATGGCGGAGGATTTCACCCTCCCCGCCGCCGACGGCCAGGGCCGCCCCCTGGCCCGGGAGGAGCTGCAAACCCTGCTCGGCACCCGGCGGCCCAACGTGTTCTATTCCGGGGAGCTTTGCGCCCACTACTTCACCTTTTTGCGGCAGGGGATGCCTCACTTCATCCTGTTCGACAACGCCGGCAGCGTCCGGGAGAAGCTGGCCCTGGCCCGGCAGCTCTCCCTGCGCTTCGCCATCGTCCCCTGGGAATACGCCTCCTGACAGAAAGAACCCCCTGAGCCCAGGCTCAGGGGGTTCCGGATGCTTCGGATGAACTCAATAGTATCTCTTACGATTCTTCCGGGCAGCCTCAGACTTCTTGCGGCGCTTTACGCTGGGGCTTTCATAATGCTCACGCTTACGAACCTCTGCAAGCACACCGGATTTTGCGCAGCTGCGCTTGAAGCGCTTCAAAGCGTTGTCCAAAGACTCACCGTCTCTCACTCGGACCTCTGACATTCTATTTTCCCTCCCTCCGAATATGCCCAGGGAGTAATAAAGCAAGGGCACAGCAGACCACTGGATACGGCCTCGTTATACGTCATTATATGCCTTCCGTAACCCTTTGTCAAGCTGTAATTGTCTATTTTTTCAGAAATATACCTATAAGTTTCCCCCAAATTTTGACAGGATTTGAAAACTCATGTCTGGAGCAGCGAGTCCGCCGTCCGGTATTGTAGCGCCTCCGCCAGGTGGAGCATCCCGATGCGCTCCTCCCCCGCCAGGTCGGCGATGGTGCGGGCCACCCGCAGCAGTCGGTCATAGCTCCGGGCGGTCAAATGATACGTCTCAAAGGCCCCCCGCACCAGTTCCAAGCTCTCGTCATCCAGCTGGCAGTACTGCCGCAGTTCCGTGGTGGTCATGTCGGCGTTGCAGGTCAGGCCGGTACCCTCGAACCGGGCCTGCTGGACGGCCCTGGCCCGATTCACCCGCTGGCGGATGTCGGTGGAAGACTCCGACGGCCGGGTCTGGGCCAGGTCCTCAAAGGGCAGGTCATGGACGTATACCTTTAAATCGATACGGTCCAGCAGCGGGCCGGACAGCCGCTTCAGATACCGCTGCCGCTCCACGGGGGCGCAGGTGCAGCGGCGGGTGGGATGGCCGTACCAGCCGCATTTGCAGGGGTTCATGGCGCACACCAGCATAAAGCGGCTGGGGAAGCTCATGGTGCCGGACAC
Source organism: Clostridiales bacterium (assembly GCA_021201475.1). Lineage (GTDB taxonomy): Bacteria > Bacillota > Clostridia > Oscillospirales > Oscillospiraceae > Onthomonas. The sequence goes on along the minus strand of JAJQEV010000127.1, from coordinate 12,264 downwards.
TCTGGAAATCTGCACCTTTCCGTCCTCCAAGGGCTGGCGCAGCACCTCCAGCGCCGCCTGGGAGAACTCCGGCGCTTCATCCAGGAACAACACACCGTTGTGGGCCAGGCTGACCTCTCCGGGCCGGGGAAAGCTGCCGCCGCCGGCCAGCGCCGCCGTGGAGACGGTGTGGTGCGGGGAGCGGAAGGGGCGGGTGGTCAGGAGGGGGTGCTGCTCGTCCAGCAGGCCGCAGACGCTCCAAAGCTCGGTGCTTTCCATGGCCTCCTCCCTGGTCATGTCCGGGAGGATGGAGGGCAGGCGCTTGGCCATCATAGACTTGCCGGAGCCCGGCGGGCCCACCATCAGGATATGGTGGTTGCCTGCGGCGGCGATCTCCAGGGCCCGCTTCACGTTCTCCTGCCCCTTCACATCGGCGTAGTCCAGGGGGAAGCCGCTGCCCATAGGGGGAATTACCGCCGTTATCGGCTGAATTTGCACCCCGCCGGACAGATGGACCACCAACTGGGCAAAGTCCCGCACCGGGTAAACGGTGATACCCTCCGCCAGGGCCGCTTCCGGGGCGTTCTGCTCCGGTACGAACAGACTTTGGATGCCCGCCCGCTGGGCCGCCAGCGCCATGGGGAGCATCCCCCGGACACCCCGCAGCTGACCGGACAGGGATACCTCCCCCACAAAGGCCATATCGCTGACATCCGCCGACAGCTGGCCGGTGGACATCAGAATACCCAGCAGGATGGGCAGGTCATAAACCGTACCCTCCTTCCGCCGTCCGGCGGGGGCCAGGTTCACCGTCACCCGGCCGATGGGGAACTGATAGCCCCGGTTTTTAATGGCGGAGCGCACCCGCTCCCGGGCCTCCTTCACCGCCGTATCCGGCAGGCCCACCACGTCAAAGGCGGGCAGGCCGCTGGCCGTGTCGCACTCCACCGTCACCTCATAGCCCGCAATGCCGTAAAGCCCCAGGCTGCGCACAGACACCACCATGAGCCGCCACCTCCTGCACGAAAGTTCTCTGTTCCTATCATATCAGAATTTCGGAGGATGTGCAATCAAAATCAAAGCAGCGGGCAAGAAAAGCAGGAGCAGCAGGCGGCAGAGAAGGTCGGACAATCTCTCCAACAGCAAACCTTTCCAGGACAGCATGGTATTATACAAAGAGGAGCGCCGCCTATTCCAGTGCATAATTGTCCTCGATAGCCTTCACCTGCCGGTAAAGCATGGTGCTGGCCGGGACGGGGATGCGGTACTCTGCCGCCAGCTCCAGGATTTTGCCGGTGAGGGCATCGATTTCGGTGGGCTGACGCCTGCGGATGTCCTGGAGGGTGGAGCTGTTGTGGTGATAGGTGTCCGGCAGCAGCTTGCCGTAGAACTCCTTCCGGTACTCCTCCGGCGTGGCCCAATAGGTGGCGTACCCGGCGGCGGTCATGACGGCAAAAACCTCGTCTATCAAATCGTTCATAATGGCCACGCTGTAGGCGGACTCCCCCAGCGCCCCATAATGTACCCCCAGCACCGCCCCCAGGGGGTTCAGGGTGCAGTTATAGAGCATCTTCGCCCACAGCGCCGCCGTCACGTCGTCCGTCACCTGGCAGGGGATGCCTCCGGCGGCGATGGCCTCCGCCAGCGGCTCCAGGGGGGATACGTCCAGCCCGTACAGGCTCCCCAGCAGGATGGGGGCGGTGTGGACGGTGACGTTGGAGACGTTGGGGGCAGTGCGCTGGAAGCCGGTGATGACCCGTGCAGAGCATACCCGTGCTTTGGGAAAGTAGTCCAGATAGGCCCCGTCGTTGCCCCAGCCGTTCTGCATCAGCACCAGCTTCCCCTCCGGTTTCAAAATCTCCCGGTGGGCGGACAGAGCGGCGGCGACGGTGGGATTGGCCATAGCCTTGACGGAAATCAGCACATAGTCAAAGCTGTTCGGCGGGAACGCGCCGTAATCATCCGCCACGGTCAGTTTATCTGCCGGAATCTCCGCCGGGCCAAACAGCCCGGTGCGGCGGACGCCCCCGGTAGCGATGGCCTCCTTTGTGGCCCCTCTGGCGTAAAAGGACACAGCGCAGCCCGCCTGATGGAGGGTGGCCCCGACAGCCACGCCGATGGCCCCTGCGCCGACAATCAAACAGTTCATGGAAACCAGACCTTTCGTTTTTCTTTGCTGTCATTATAATCCAAAATTGGCAGCTTGGAAAGAGGCAGGCAGGATTTTCCGGTATGGTTTCGCCGGGGGCGGACAAACTTGGAGGGAAATGAACTGATAGAGAGGAAGTCACCCCCATGTCCATGAATCTTAGCCGCCGCACGGTGGTGCGTATCATCAGCTTCCTGACGGCAGGCGTGCTGGCGCTGGCCGTCACCGTACTGGCCCAGCGCAATGCCCTGGCTTATGAGCGGCAGCAGAACGCCAATACCTACCTGCGGGCCTTTGACCAGCTGACCAGCAGCGTGGATAAGCTGGATGCCGCGTTGGAGAAGTGCGTCTACGCCACCAGTCCCGCCACCGTGTCCGCCCTGTCCGCCCAAATCTACGCGGAGGCCCTGAGCGCCCAACAGGCCCTGGGCGAGTTGCCTTATGCCAACCTCCAACTGGAGCAGACCGCCGCCTTTGTGGCGAAAACCGGGGACTACGCCAGCGCCCTGTCCCGCTCCGTCCTCCAAAATGACGGCTACTCCGGCGACGAGCTGGACAGCGTGAAGGCCCTCCACAAGGCCGCCGCCGAATTGAAGGAACGGCTTCACACTCTGGAGAATCAGCTCTATGACGGCACCGCCACCCTGGAGGATGTGGAGGCCGTCACGAAGCGCCTCTCCCAGCTGACGGAGGAGGGGGACGTGCTGGCGGACAGCAGCTATCAGGACATCGAGGCCGAGTTCCCGGAGATGCCCACCCTGATTTATGACGGCCCCTTCTCGGAGCATTTGCAGTCCCGCACCGCCGCCATGCTGGAGGGGGCGGACAGCGTCTCCCAGGAGGAGGCCCGCCGTCTGGCAGCGGACTGGCTGGGGCTGGACGCCGCTGACCTGACCGGCGAGACGGACAGGAACGGCAAACTTCCCTGCTATGTGTTCTCCGCCCTTCTGGAGGACGGCTCCTCCACCATCTACGTCACAAAGCAGGGCGGCCAGGTGCTGGCCTGGGGCAACGGCCGCACCGTGGGGGCGGAGACCATGGACGCTCAACAGGGCGTTGAAGCGGCCCGGCGCTACCTGGAGGGCCACGGCATCACCGGCATGGAGGAGAGCTATTTCATTGACCAGGGCAACTGCCTCACCGTCAACTTTGCCGCCACCCAGGACGGCGTCACCTGTTACCCTGACCTCATCAAGGTGGAGGTGGCGCTGGACACCGGATCTGTGGTCGGCTATGAGGCCAGCGGCTACCTGATGAACCATACCCGGCGCACCGACACCGTCCCCGCTGTCACGGCGGAGGAGGCCGGTCAGGTGGTATCCGGGGAGCTGGAGGTGCTGTCCTGCCAGCTGGCCATCGTCCCCACCGACGGGGAAGACGAGGTGCTGTGCTGGGAGTTCAAGTGTGAAAACGAGGACGGCCTCCACTATATCGTCTATGTGAACGCCGCCACCGGGGCGGAGCATCGCCTCTTCCGGCTGGTGGAGGATGAGAGCGGCACGCTGGTGATTTGAGCGGCTGAGAAGCCCGACTTTTCCCACATTTTCAAAGGATTCCGCTGCGTTTTATAGTTGCGTTTTCCAACGTGCTGTGATAAAATAACTCAGATGTAATTGTTTCGTCCTCTTTCTGCCGTCCGGTGCGGCGGCTGAGGACTCGGGATAGCGGCCCGGCTTGGGCGGCTATCCTACATACTTTCCTGATGAAACAAAAGCGCGATTTGGCTGCCGTGGGCTGCATAGCCCGTCTATGACCTCTGCCGGACGGCAGAGGGCGTTCAGCATATCGCAGGAATTGCGCCCCGGCGCACGGAGGTTGATTTGAAAATGGAAGATCAAAAAAAGGTGATGCTGTCCGGCATCCAGCCCAGCGGTGAGCTGACCCTCGGCTCCTACCTGGGGGCCATTCGGAACTGGGCAGAGCGGGCCGACCAGTTTGACTGCTACTACTTCATGGCGGATATGCACACCATCACGGTCCGCCAGAACCCCGCCGAGTTGCGCCGCCGCACCGTCTCCCAGCTGGCGGCCTACATCGCCTGCGGCCTGGACCCGGAGAAGAACACCCTCTTTATCCAGAGCCACGTCCCCGCCCATGCCCAGCTGGGGTGGGTGCTGAACTGCTACACCATGTACGGCGAACTGACCCGCATGACCCAGTTCAAGGCCAAGAGCGCCCAGCACGCCGAGAACATCAACGCCGGTCTGTTTGACTATCCTGTGCTGATGGCGGCGGACATTCTGATTTACCAGCCGGACTATGTGCCGGTGGGGGATGACCAGAAGCAGCACGTCGAGCTGTGCCGGGACATTGCCGAGCGCTTCAACGGCATTTACGGCCCCGTGTTCAAGGTGCCGGAACCCTACATCCCCAAGGTGGGGGCCAGAATTATGAGCCTGTCCTCCCCGGAGGATAAGATGTCCAAGTCCGACCACGACCCCAATGGCTGCGTTTACCTGCTGGAGGACCCCGCCGTCATGGCGAAGAAGTTCAAACGGGCTGTCACAGACAGCGAGACCAGCGTCCGCTTCGACCCGGTGAACAAGCCGGGCATCTCCAACCTGATGCAGATTTACGCCTGCGCCACAGGCAGGACCTATGACGAAATTGAAAAAGAGTTTGACGGCATGGGCTACGGTGCGTTCAAGACCGCCGTTGGGGACGCCACCATTGAGATGTGCCGCCCCATCCGGGAGGAGACGGAACGGCTGCTGAAGGATAAGGCGTATCTGGAGCAGGTTTACACCGCCGGTGCGGAGAAGGCCTCCTACATCGCCAACAAAACCCTGCGGAAGGTCTATAAGAAGGTTGGCTTCGTCCCCAGGTAAGGGGCTGCTACGCTATGGAAAAGAGGTGAACCGCCATCATTACCACGCTACCGGCCATCGCCGCCACAGGCTGCGCCCTTCTGGCAGCATTTCTGCTGACTCTTGCCACCACGCCGCTGGCAAAGAGGCTGGCCATCCGGCTGGGTGCCATTGATATGCCCGGCAAAAAGGGAACGGAGTCGGAACGTCACCTCCACACCACCCCTACCCCCCGTATGGGCGGACTGGCCATCTATGTGGGCTGCTGTGCGGCGATCCTGCTGTTCGTGCCCATGACCGACAAGGTGCTCTATATGCTGCTGGGCAGCGTCATCATTGCGGCATTGGGCGTGCTGGATGATATTTACAACCTCCGCCCCCTGGTGAAGCTGGTGGTGCAAATGCTGGCGGCTGGTGTGGCCGTCTACGGCGGCAACGTGATTCGCTTTTTCAGCAGCCTCAGCGCGGTCTCCGACGGCTCCAACTGGAACCTGGGGGTGTTGTCCGTCCCGGTCACTATTCTCTGGATCGTGACCATTACCAATGCGGTGAACCTGATTGACGGGCTGGACGGGCTGGCGGCAGGCGTGTCCACCATTTCCTCCATCAGTATGGTGATGATTGCCCTGATGTACTCCAATTACAGTGTGGCGGTCATCACTGGCGCGCTGGCGGGGGCCTGCATCGGTTTCCTGCCCTACAACAGGCCCCCCGCCAAAATCTTTATGGGGGACACCGGCTCCACCTTTATTGGCTATATCCTGGCGGTGGCCAGTATTCAGGGGCTGTTCAAGTTCTACGCCCTGATTTCCTTCGTCATCCCCTTCCTGATGCTGGGCCTGCCCATCTTTGACATCTGCTATGCCGTTATCCTCCGGGTCAGCCACGGGGAGAACCCCATGCACGCCGACCGGAAGCACGTCCACTACCGCTTAATCGACATGGGCCTCTCCAAAAAGCAGACGGTAGCCGTCCTGTACGCCGCCTCCGCCATCCTGGGGCTGACCTCTGTGATCTGTACCACCAGCGGCCTGGCACGGGCGCTGGTGGTGCTGGCGGCTATCGGCCTTGTGGGGCTTGTCAGCCTGAGGATGTATGTGACCCACCTGTACGCCATGCGGGGCCGGATGGAGGAGGGGCAAGACCGGCCCAAGCCGCTGCCCGGCGAGGGCGCAGGCGCTTCCACCCCCAAAGCCTCCCCACAGGACGCCGCCGAGGCTGGCCCCGCCGACGCCGACCCGGCGCAGCAGGGGTGAGCTTATAACCCCATCAGCAGCACCAGGGCCAGGATGATGAGCCATTCGTCGTCCTCCGACTCTTTGAACAGGTAAATCAGCACCAGCAGGAGCAGGATGTCCCCCTTATCCAGCTTTCCCAGGCCCAGGGATTCCAGCAGCCCAACCCCCGGTCGGGAGCCGTCCCCCTGGAACAGCCTGGGCAGACCGCCGCCTCCCAGCAGCCGCCCCAGAAGGCCGCCCAGGCCCTCCCCCGTCTGCTTCGGCGTGGGGCCGCCGCTTTGCTCCGGGGTGCTGTCCTCCACCGGTATAAATTCCTCGTTGGGAATATAACGGTTATACATGATGCTCCTCCCGGAATAGCCCGAAGGCCGCCTGAATCACCCGGGAGATGCGGGTGATTTGCAGGGCCTTCTCCACCTTCTCCTGCCGTTCCGGTCGGAGAAAGGGGCGCATGGCGGTCAGCAGCGCCGCCTTCTCATCCTCCCCTCTGACGTACTCCCGGTAGAGAGCGGTCAGTTTGGCGAGCATAGACGGATCCAGCCCCTGTAGGAGGGACAGCATATCCCCCGTCTGCTGCGCCGCCCCTCCCTGGGGTGGCTGGGCCGGTGTCTCCTGGGGCTGGGCCGAACCTTCCTGGGCGGGCGCGCCTCTCTCCGGCTTGCCGGAGATGGAATTGGCCAGCGCCATGATCTGCCCCATGGTTTCCGGCGAGGAGAGGATGGTATTCAGCTTTTCTTCAAAGTCCTCCACGGGTCAGACCTCCCTTCTGTCAGCGGCGGTTCAGCTTCCGCTCCATCTGCGCCAGGGCGTCGGCCCCGTCCCTGGTGCTACTCAGGTTGGTCAGCATGGCGCTGAGGCCCCTGGTATCGCCCCCTTTGGCCTGTTGGGCCGCCTCCTGGAGCGCCGCCCCATTCTGGGCGGACAGTACGGACAGTAGCTGCTTCGTCTCCGGTGAACCCAGCAGCTCCTTCAGCGCGGCGGCATCCTGCATCAGCGATGCCGCCTCCGGCGAATCAAGGACATTCTTCGGTTCCTGCTTCATCATGGCCTCCCCCTGCGTCCTGGGACGCATCTTTCAGTGTTCTTCCCGGGGCAGGCCGCTGGTCGGCCCATCCCGTTCAGAGCAATCTATGCGCAAGAAAGGCAAAACGTGACCTCCATGAAAATTCTCGTCTGTTCCGATTCCCATGGCAGCGTGTCCAACCTGTGCAGCGCAGTGGAGCGGGAGCGGCCCGACCTGGTGTTCCACCTGGGGGACACGGTGCGGGACGGCTACAACCTCCACCTGGCCTGCCCCGATCTGCGCATTGAGCAGGTGGCCGGGAACTGCGACTATCGCGGTCAGGCCCCTCTGGAGAAAACTCTGGTGCTGGAGGGTTGCCGGTTTGTCCTCTGCCACGGCCACGAGTATTACGTCAAGCAGGGGTACCGCTACCTGGCCCAGCGGGGCAGGGAGCTTCAGGCGGACATGATCCTCTGCGGCCACACCCACCGGCCCTACCGCGATACTTACGGCTCCCTGCAGGTGTGCAATCCCGGCACAATCGGTGTGAGCCCCAATCCAACCTACGGCATTCTGACCGTGGAGCAGGGCGCGGCCACCTTCACCATTCAGCATCTTTCCTAAGGAGGGAACCGCCATGCTGCTTACCATCGACGTTGGCAACACCAACATGGTGTTCGGTGTTTTTCAGAACGGACGGCTGACCAACAGCTTCCGGCTGGTCACCGGCGCCAGCCGCACCTCGGACGAGATCGGCCTTCAGGTGCGGGAGTACTTCCAATGCTTTGGCCTAGAGGCCGACGAGGTGGAGGATGTCATCATCTGCTCCGTAGTGCCCCGCATCATGCACTCGCTGAACAACGCCGTTATCAAATACTTTAACCGCACCCCCATCGTCATCAATCAGGATGTCACAGCAGGTCTGCGCTACAGCGAGGGTTGCCAGTGGCGCTCCCACGGCGCGGACCGCAGCGTGGCCTGCGTCTCCGCCCTGGAGAAGTACGGCGCCCCCCTCATCGTCCTGGACTTCGGCACCGCCACCACCGTGGACTGCATGGACCGGGACGGCGTCTATCAGGGGGGCAGCATCCTGGCGGGCATCCAAATCTCCATGAACGCCCTCATCAGCGGCACAGCCCAGCTGCCCCAGGTGGAATTGCAGGTACCGGAGACGGTACTCAGCAAGGACACCGTCAGCCAAATCCAGTCCGGTGTCATGCAAGGCTACATCGGCGCCATGGAGCGGCTGATTGCCCGCAGCAGAGCCGAGCTGGACTGCGATGCGGAGCGGGTCAAGGTGGTGGCCACCGGCGGCCTGGCCCGGCTGATTGCCGCCAACTCCACCCTCATCGACGTGGTAGACGGCAACCTGATTCCCGATGGACTGCATAGCATCTATCAGAAGTACCGCAGCCAAGGCAATGCGGCGGAATAAGAGGCTCTATAAAGCAAAGCACCCCGCCCTCCGATTGGAGGGCGGGGTTTCTCTATGCAGTATACGGGATACCGGGGCACTTGAAGCGGGCGGGGCAGGCCGTTCCGCTAATCACGGCCTGACAGCCGCCTGCCCGGTCAGGCGTTCAGCTGCCGCCCCGGTTCCGGCGGGGCGCGAACTCAGCAGCCGCAGCCGCCGTTGCAGCCGCAGCCGTTGCCGCAGCCCCAGCCGCCGCAGCAGCAGAACAAAATGATGATGAGAATCAGAATCCAGCAGCAGCTGCCACCACATCCGTTATTGCATCCCATGGAAAAGTACCTCCTAAGATAAAATGTAAGGCGCGGGCGGTTCGCCCGTTCCTTGCGGCGGGTGTCGTTTCCCGCTCACAGTTTATCTTATGCCGGGGGTGGAAAAGGGTGCGGGGGGAGGGAGACAGTATGCCGAGTATCGGAGGATTATTGCCCCGCCAGGTAGGCTTGCAGCTCCAGTACCCAGGCCGGGCGGTAGTCCCCTTTCAGCAGCAGTTCCCCGTTGCGGTACTCCGCCACCTCAACAAAGCCGTTGTAATTATCGTAAAACACCGCTTCATCGCAGTAGGGCAGCACGTCCGCCACCGCCGCCCAGCGGGATGCAAACCGGCGCTTGACCGTATCCGCTGGAATCGTATGCCCGCCATGGGCCACCCGGTTTTCAATGCGCTGTAGGCTCTCATCCAAACTGTCCAGTCCCACATAGAACAGGCGAATATAGTAACCGGCAGCCGAGGCCCGCTTCGCAGTGGTAAAGCCGTTCAGGGTGGTTTCCTGGGTGAAGCAGACGCCCTTTTCCAGGCAGTCCCGGATACGGCGCACCGCGATTTTCCCGCCTTTCAGGTTGTCGCCGCCCGCCTTTGCTGCGGCGATTTTATCCACGTCGATAACGATGCCCAAATCCTTCAGCTGACCACGGAGGACGCCGGTCAGGGAACTTTTCCCTGCGCCGTTGACGCCGCCGATGATGGTAAATGTTTTCATGTGGGAGCCTCCTTCCCATGGTGGATGCCAGCCGATTGTTGGACGCAGAGGTCGCTATGATGGGTCTGATGCAATCGTATGCCGTACACCAGAGCGACTCTCATTTCAATATATAAGAAGAAATGGCCTGCCCGATACTGACGATGTCAGATTCTCCCGTAAATTCAAATTTGATTTTTCCAACGCCGGAGAAATACATCTCCAGTTCACTGTCCAAATCAAAGACGCCGGAGGTTTCCACAGAAAAGACAGAAACCTTACTGTAGGGCATAGAGGTGTAATCCTTCTTTTTTCCGGTGACGCCCTGGACGTTGACGGAAATTACCCGCTTATCAGTAAACACGATATAATCTCTCAGTGCGGTATAACTGCCTAACACAGTCTCCCCGGGAATCAGCAGCGCTGCAACATCCTTTTCCCGGACGGACAAGTCCTTTTTCAATTTGAACATTGTCCCATTTTTAAAATCAATCATATAGCATATCTCCTTTCATCGTTTCACACATAAAACAGCAACGTAGCAAATTGCATTAGAAAGCAGAATCAGCAATTCGCTTTATACCAATGTTAATCAGCTTACTTCACAAACAGTTTGTGCCGAGTGCAAAAGACTCTTATTCATCCAGCTTCAACACCGCCATAAACGCCTCCGTGGGAATCTGCACCGTCCCCAGCGTCCGCATCTTCTTCTTCCCTTCTTTCTGCTTCTCCAGCAGCTTCTTCTTCCGGGTGATGTCGCCGCCGTAGCACTTGGCCAGCACGTCCTTCCGCATGGCCTTCACCGTCTCCCGGGCGATGATCTTCCCGCCGATGGCCGCCTGGATGGGCACCTCAAAGAGCTGACGGGGGATGTTCTCCTTCAGCTTCTCGCAGATTTTCCGGGCGCGGCCATAGGCCTTGTCCTTGTGGGCGATGAAGCTCAGGGCGTCCACCTGGTCGCCGTTTAAGAGCAGGTCGATTTTCACCAGCTGGCTGGGCTGGTAGCCGTCCAGCTCATAGTCCAGGGAGGCGTAGCCCTTGGTATGGGCCTTCAGGGTGTCGAAGAAGTCGTAAATGATTTCGTTCAGGGGCATTTTATAGTGCAGCTCCACCAGATTGGTGTCCAGATACTGCATATCCCCGAACTGGCCCCGCCTGTCTTGGCACATGGGCATGATGTTGCCCACGAACTCCTGGGGAGTGATGATGCTGACGTTCACATAGGGCTCCCTGGCCTCCGCGATTTGGCCGGGGTCGGGGTAGTTATGGGGGTTGTCCACATAAATGATGCTGCCGTCGGTCTTGACGATTTCGTAAATCACACTGGGGAGGGTAGTCACCAGCTCCAGGTCGAACTCCCGCTCCAGCCGCTCCTGGATAATTTCCATATGCAGCATACCCAGGAAACCACAGCGGAAGCCGAAACCCAGGGCCACCGAACTTTCCGGCTCGAAGGACAGGGAGGCGTCGTTGAGTTGGAGCTTCTCCAGGGCGTCCCGCAGGTCGGGATACTTGCTGCCGTCCTCGGTGTAAATGCCGCAGTAGACCATGGGCTGGGCGGGTTTGTAGCCCGGCAGCGGCTCCGCCGCCGGGTTGACCGCGTCGGTGACGGTATCCCCTACACGGGTGTCCCGCACGTTTTTGATGGAGGCGGTGAGGTAGCCCACCTCCCCGGCGGACAGGCTGCCGCAGGGATCCAGCCGCACCGGCTCCATGTGGCCGCACTCCAGGATTTTGTAGGTCGCGCCGGAGGCCATCATTTTAATTTCCTGCCCCACCCGGAGGCTGCCCTCCATCACCCGCACCAGCACGATGACCCCCCGGTAGGCGTCATACTGGCTGTCGAAAATCAGCGCTTTCAGCGGCGCGTCCGGGTCGCCGGTGGGGGCGGGGACGTTGGCCACCACGTCCTCCAGCACGGCGTGGATGTTGATGCCCATCTTGGCGGAGATTTCCGGCGCGTCCATGGCGGGCAGGCCGATGATGTTCTCCACTTCCTCCTTCACCCGGGCGGGGTCGGCGGAGGGCAGGTCGATTTTGTTAAAGACGGGCAGCACCTCCAGGTTGGCGTCCACTGCCAGATAGGTGTTGGCCAGGGTCTGGGCCTCCACCCCCTGGCTGGCGTCCACCACCAGCACCGCCCCCTCGCAGGCGGCCAGGCTGCGGCTGACCTCATAGTTGAAGTCCACATGGCCCGGGGTGTCGATCAGGTTCAGCTGATAGGTCTCACCGTCGTCCGCCTGATAGTTCAGCGTCACCGCCCGGGCCTTGATGGTGATGCCCCGCTCCCGCTCCAACTCCATGGAGTCCAGCAGCTGGGATTCCATCTCCCGCTCGTTCACCGCGTGGCACGCCTCGATAAGCCGGTCGGACAGCGTGGATTTGCCGTGGTCAATGTGGGCGATGATGGAGAAATTACGAATATTTTCCTGTTTCATGCTGTCGTTCTCCTTCTAAAACGGCAAATCCACGCCTGAATCTGCCGCAGGCAGTTCCCGCCAGAGTTGTATTTGTTCAGAGGTATTCTGAAAACTTTAAGGGGATTTTCTTCCTTAGACTCTTCCTTAGACAAGGAATGATAAAGGAAATAAGTGGTTTCCCTCCGGGGGCCCCCTTTCTCGCTCCGCCGAGAAAGGGGGGAAAGAGGGCGGCTCAGGGAGG
>JAJQEV010000069.1 GCA_021201475.1 Clostridiales bacterium | reverse complement strand
CAGTGGGATAGGGGGAGGGTCCTTAGGGAGGGGCGAGGCCCCGAAGCCCCTCCCTAAGCCGCCTTCTTTTGCTACTTTTCTTGGCGGAGCAAGAAAAGTAGGCCATGCCCTGGCAAGGGCAAACGCGCTATTTCCTTCCGGTATCCTTATCTAAGGAAAGCAACCCTCTAAGCTGATGACATTGCTGTTGTGGGAGAAGCCTACTGGATGACCTTCCCATCGTAGATGTCCGTTCCCTTGGTGATGATTTCCGCCCCATCCCGGAGCCGCCGGGCCTCCTGGAGGGTGGTCAGCTCCACCTCGTTGCCCTCGTCGTCATAGACGGCGGACTGCTCGATCAGATAATAGTCCTCCCCGGTGTAGAGGATGTCCACCTCCACCCAGGTGGCCTGGGTGCCGTACAGCCGGTAAACGCCGGTGGCCCCGCTGGTGTTCTCCACCCGGATGGCGGAGGTGTCCACCCGGTAGCCGGTGACGGCCCCCAGCACCAGTTCCACTGTCTGGTCCCGCAGCAGCGTCACCTGGGACAGATACTCGTCTGAGGAGAACACCACCACCACTTCCCCGTCCTCCGGGTCGGAGATGGACACCACCGTGCAGGTCATCTCTCCGGCGGAGGTAAAGCGGAGGGTGGCGGAGCCGTTCAGGGTCAGCGCGTCCGCCGTCTCCTCGCTCATGGTGGCGGCATAGTACCAGGTGTTGCCGTAAATCAGCTTGCCCAGGTAGTCCGCCTCGTTCACGGTCTCCTGCTGGCTCACCAGGGCCTCCAGGCCGGAGGGGGTCAGCCCCTCCAGGGCGTCCACCGTCAGCACACCCTCGTACCCGTCCACCAGGGAGGAGAAGATGCCGCTCTGCTCCGCCGTAATGGTGGAAACGCTACCGCTCTCCTGGTTGGACATGGAGCGAATCTCCGACTGAAGCTGGGTGATTTCATTCTCCAGGGCCTCGTTGCCGTTGTAGGTGTAGTCTTGCCGATAAATCAGCTGCTTCAGGGTGGAGGTGCTGTCAGACAGGTCGGACAGGTTCTGCCGGGTGACCTGGGCACGCAGGGCTACGATGGCATCGCTGATTTGGCTGCTCAGCTGGGTCTCCTCAGCGTCGTCGGCGCTGTGGCTGCGGATGTAGGCCAGGGTGGTCAGCTCCTCCTCCAGCTCCACCAGGGCCTCATGGCTTTCCATGCTCTCCTGGCTGTCGTAGACCAGGGCCAGCTCCCCTCCGGCGGCCACCCTGGCCCCCTCCGACACCGTCACCTCCACCAGGTCGTCGGTGGAGGCGATGGGTTCCTCATCCCGAAAGAGGTAGCCGCTGATGGAGACGGCATCCTCCGCCGTGTAGGTGTAAAGCAGCTCAGTCTGGACGTTCCCGAAGAAGTAGCTGACCACATACACGGCGAAGTAGGCCAGTATGCCCAGCATTAGGATCCACATGGCGATGGTGGTCACATATTTGGGTGGTTTCATGGTGTGCCTCCTGTCTGTGTCTGAGAGGTCTATAGTGGCTAGTGGCTAGTGGTTAGTGGCTAACAGCCAGCAGCTAGCAGCTAATAGCCAATAGCTAATTGCTTACTCCCCCCTCCGGGTGATAGATGTACCGTTCCCCGCCCCGCAGCCCGGCGGCGGCGTCCCCCTCCCGCAAATCCACCGGATGCTCCGGCGTGATGGTGGAGATGGCGTGCTTGTAAATCACCTGCTGCTTCCCGTCGGTATTCAGCACCACCACGAAGGCGTCAAACCCCGTGATGACCCCGTGCATCTGGAACCCGTTCATCAGGAACATGGTCAGGCTGACCCTGTTCCTGCGCACCTGGGTGAGAAAGCTGTCCTGTAAGTTGTTGTTCTTTTGCATTGTCTGGCACTTCTTTCTTCTGATGATGTAGTACAGTGCCAGCCAGGGGGTGTTCCTCAGGGTCTGGCCTGTCCTCCCCCTGAGTATAGCCCCAGTTCTGCCAATTTTTCTGTCGCAGACCGTCGGCCCGCCGCAAAATCCAGCGGTTTTTTCCAGAGGATCCAGAAGGTGTCCGGATTCCGCCGGAACCAGGTCAGCTGCCGCTTGGCGTACTGCCGGGTGCGGAGCTTGACCTCCTCCGCCGCCTCCCGCAGGTCGCCGCCGGAGCGGAGCGCCCGGGCCAGCTCCTTGTAGCCGATGGCCTGCATGGCGGTGCAGTCCATGGGCACGCCCTCGGCCAGCAGCGCGGCCACCTCCTCTGGCAGGCCGCGGGCCATCATCTCGTCCACCCGCCGGTCAATGCGGGCCCAGGAGTCGGCCCTGTCCTCGTCCCGCAGGCCGATGGTGACGGCCCGATACCGGGGCGGGAGGCGCTTCGTCTCCTCATTGTGGGCAGTGATGGTCTTGCCCGTCTCATAGTAGACCTCCAGCGCCCGGAGGATGCGCTTTTCATCCCTGGGGTGGAGGCGGGCGGCGGCGTCCGGGTCTACCTGCCCCAGCTCCGCTAGCAGGGCGGGCATCCCCTCGGCCCTGGCCTGGGCCTGAAGCTTCTCCCGCCAGCCGGTGGACTGCACCGCGAAGGTGCGCCCGTCTACCAGGGCGTCCAGCCACAGCCCGGTGCCCCCCGCCAGGATGGGCAGCCTGCCCCGGCGGAGAATATCGTCCACGCAGGCGGACGCCTCCTCCACATACCGGGCCACCGACCAGCTCTCCCAGGGCTCGGCCACGTCCAGCATATAATGGGGTACGCCCTGGCGCTCCGCCTCGGTGGGCTTGGCGGTGCCGATGTCCATGCGGCGGTAAATCTGCATGGAGTCCACCGACACCACCTCGCCCCCCAGCTCCCGGGCCAGCGCCACCGCCATACGGGTCTTGCCGGAGGCGGTGGGGCCGACGATGGCTAACACGGTTGGGGACATGGCGGGGACTCCTTTCTGTTTTGGTGTTCTGATAGGCGTGGTTCTCCTTAGGCAAGGATTGATAAAGGAAACAGGTGTTTCCTGACCGGGGCCTGATTCTCCTTAGATGTGGTTCTTTTAAGGAACAACGGCTTGCCCTTGCCAGGGCGGGGCTTACTTTTCTCGCTCCGCCGAGAAAAGTAACAAAAGAGGGCGGCTTAGGGAGGGGCTTCGGGGCCTCGCCCCTCCCTAAGAACCCTCCCCCTATCCCACTGGCGGCTTCGCCTTGTCCCT
>JAJQEV010000108.1 GCA_021201475.1 Clostridiales bacterium | reverse complement strand
TGATGTGTATATGAGTCAGCCTCCATCCCCATCGGCCCTCCCGGTGGAAAGCCGCCCAAGGGCAAGCCCGGCGGCGGGAAGGGCGCTCCCCCGCCCATGGACCCGGACGGCCCCCGGAAGCGTAAACAGTTTATTGCCACCATTATGTCCGCCACCACCAGCGCCGCCCGGCAGGCGGCAGACAGCTTCCAGCCTGCGAAGCTGGGAGTGGGCGCCGGTTTCTGCGATGTCAACACCAACCGGGACATCGAGACCCCCTTCGGCTGGTGGGTGGGTCTGAACCGCAGCGGCCCCTCCAACAAGACGGCCAGCGTCCTCCGAGTGGACGGCCTGGACGGGAAGCCCATTGGTATCCTCGTCAGCTATGGCATCAAGCCCTG
Organism: Clostridiales bacterium; assembly: GCA_021201475.1. Lineage (GTDB taxonomy): Bacteria > Bacillota > Clostridia > Oscillospirales > Oscillospiraceae > Onthomonas. Next base: position 2,769 of record JAJQEV010000108.1, on the reverse strand, counting down.
CGCCATTGACAACTCCGAGATGGACAAGGGTACCCGCCTGGTGTCCTCCGACGTGCCTGGTGCGGCCTGCAATCTGCTGGAGGCGCAGTTCGGTGTGCCCTGCCTGTTCGTTATGAGCGCGGCAGGCGACCAGGTGCCGAAGGAACAGGCCTGGGGCGATGTGGTAAACGAGGACGGCACCGTCAGCCAGTACGACCTGGGCGTTCAGAAGGGCCTGGAGATGGTGGAGCGCCTGGGCGGTGAGATGGCCGAGGCTGTTGCCGCTATCATCTCCGCCACCGCCTGCACTGAGGAGGCCCCGGCAATCGCCCGGGGGAGCGCCTCTGTCACCGTCCCCACCAAGGAGCGGGTTCCAATGGTGCCCACGAAGGAGGTCGCCTTCACCCCGGACGGCGGAACCAGTGAGCTGGGGGCGGACATCATCACCATCGGCGGCCTGGCCCTGGTGGCGGTGAAGCCGGAGACCAACACCCAAACCGAGGCGGAGCTGCAAGCCGCCTCCCCCTATGAACACACCTTGCTTATGAGCATGGTAAACGGCGGCATGAAGTATATGCCTGACCAGTCCTCCTATGACCGGGTCACCTGGGAATCTATCAGCGCCATGCTGATGCCCGGCAGCGCGGAGCAGTGGGTCGCCGCCGCGGCGGAGGAGCTGCGCACCATGAAGGCGGGCGCTCCGGCTGACGCAGCGCCGGTGATTCCCATCATCATGGCCGTGGGCGAGTCCCGCCCCGATGGGGAGCGCATCACGAAGGCGATCCTCACCTTTGACGGTGAGCTGCCCGATGTGGATTCCATCACCGTGAAGAACCGCACCATCCTCTCCCGTCAGGTAGAGGGTAATACGGTCACGCTGAACCTGTCTGAAAAGGACAAGGCCTCCTTTGTCATTCCTCCCTTCGAGCATCCCGCAGCCCCGCCGGAAGGCGTCGGCGGTCCCGGCGGCCCTGGCGGTCCCGGCGGCCCTGGCGGCCCTGGCGGCCCTGGCGGTCCCGGCGGCCCCGGTGGCCCTGGAGGCCCTGGAGGCCCTGGAGGCCCTGGCGGTCCCGGCGGTCCTGGTGGTCCCGGTGGTCCCGGAAAGAGCCCCATGCCACCGGCGGCGAAGCTCCTGCCTGTGCAGGTGACGGTGGAGATTCCCGGCAGCGGCAGCTTCGTCTCCTCCAAAACGGTGGAGCCGGTCATTGACGACTTTGTACAGGGCCAGTACGGCCCCTTCCCCTACAACCTGTTCACCCCCAAAAATCAGGAGCCGGGGAAGAAGTACCCCCTGGTGATGTTCATTCCCGACGCAGGTCCCAACGGCTCGGATGCCAAGCTGGCGCTGGCTCAGGGCATCGGCGCGACCATCTGGGCGCAGCCGGAGGAACAGGCCAAGCGCCCCTGCTATGTGCTGGCGGTGCAGGTGCCCAAGGAAATTCACCTGACTACCGATGAGTACACCTGCGCCCCCGAGCTGGAGATTATCAAAGAGCTGCTAGACAAGGTTGTGGCGGAGAACAACGTGGACACTGACCGCATTTACACCACCGGCCAGTCTCAGGGCTGCATGGCGTCCTGTGAGCTGAACATCCGCTATCCCGATTACTTTGCGGCCTCCCTGCTGGTGGCCGCCCACTGGGATTTGGCGAAGATGACCGCTCTGACCCAGAAGAAGTTCTTCTTCGGTCTCAGCTCCGGCGGATTGAAGGAATACCCCAGCTTCAACGCCATTACCAACGGCCTGGCGGAGAACGGGGTCAAGGTCAACCGTATCCACTTGAACTTCCGGGACGGCTGGGAGGTCAACAACGCCAGAGTGGCGGCTGTGGCTCCGGCAGACGCCCAGGTGGTCTATGCGATTTTTGACGCGGAGACCGCCTTCCCGGACGACGGCACCGTACACCGCAAAATGGAGCACCATAACCGGGGCTGGGAGCTGACCTATCAGCTGGAGCCCGCCAGGGCCTGGCTGTTGGCGCAGCATAAGTGAGGGAGAAGCTATGAAGGAAGCAATCGACTTTTCCTGTAAGCACGACATTTTGATTCGGCACAAGGATGGCACCCTGACCCCCATGGACGAGCCTTACTATGAGGTGACGCAAATCGCCCCCGGCACCTGGCAAATCATGAGCTCCGGTGACTACCACTACCTGGTGGAGGGCGACGACGAGGGCATCGCCATCGACACGGGCTACGGCGCAGGCAACCTGCGGGAGTTTCTGGAGTCCATCATCCACAAGCCGGTGCGCAGGTGCATCAACACCCATTACCACTTTGACCACAGCGCCAACAACTGCTATTTCGACCTGGTCTATATGGCGGAGGAGGATGTGGACAAGGCGGCGGTGGCCTACCCCAGCTTTGACGGCATCACCTTCCCAAGGGACTACAGTGTGGAAATCGTCGGGGACGGCGACATTATCCCGCTGAAGGGCCGGGAGCTGGAGATTTTCAAGGTGGGCGACCACACCCCTGGCGGCATCGCCATCCTGGACAGGAAGGAGCGCCTGCTCTTCGCCGGAGACGAAATCATGCCCGGCGGCAAGATGATCAGCGGCACGGTGGAGAAGCTCTATCGGGACATGGGCAAGCTGGAAGCCCATCGCGGCGAGTTTGACCGGATTTGCAGTGGTCCCTCCATGCTGGACGGGGAGGAAGTGGACATCTTCTTCGAGGCGGCGGAAAAAATCCTGGCGGGGGAGAAATCCCCCGCACCGAAGGAGGAGCGTCCTCACTTCCCCAGGAAGCCGCAGCCAGACGGCCCGAAAATCTATGACTGCCAGCATC
>JAJQEV010000032.1 GCA_021201475.1 Clostridiales bacterium | reverse complement strand
CCCTAAGCCGCCTTCTTTCCCCCATTTCTTGGCGGAGCAAGAAATGGGGCCCGCCGGGAGGGCAAGAACTGATTTCCTTTATCCATCTTTCCCTAAGGAAAAAACCTTAAATTGATGACATTGCCCTGAAAGGGGAGGGGAACCGATGTTAGCCGGTGGAGGGGTTCGTCCCCTTACGTTAATGACTTTGGTGCCAAAGCGAATTTCTCTTACAGCCCGCCGTGGCAGGTGCGGGCCAGCACGTCCAGCTGCTGCTCCCGGGTCAGGTCGATGAACTTCACGGCATAGCCGGAGACGCGGATGGTGAAGTTGGCGTACTCCTCCTTCTCTGGATGCTCCATAGCGTCCATCAGCTTCTCCCTGCCAAAGACGTTGACGTTCAGGTGATGGGCTCCCTGGTCAAAGTAGCCGTCCATGACCTGCACCAGGTTGTCCACCCGCTCCCGCCCGCTGTGGCCCAGGGCGTCGGGGTTGATGGTCTGGGTGTTGGAGATACCGTCCAGCGCCCAGTGATAGGGCAGCTTGGCCACCGAGTTCAGGCTGGCCAGCAGGCCGTTTTGCTCCGCGCCGTAGCTGGGGTTTCCGCCGGGGGCGAAGGGGGCATACGCCTTCCGCCCGTCCGGGGTGGCCCCGGTGGCCTTGCCGTAGACCACGTTGGAGGTGATGGTCAGGATGGAGGTGGTGGCCTCGGAGTTGCGGTAGGTGTGGCGGCGCTTAATCATGTCCAGGAAGGTGCGCAGCAGCCAGACGCCGATGTCGTCCGCCCGGTCGTCGTCATTGCCGTATTTGGGGAAGTCGCCCTCCACCTGATAGTCCACGGCCAGCCCGGTCTCGTCCCGGATAACCTTTACCTTCGCGTACTTGATGGCGCTGAGGGAATCCACCACATGGGAGAAGCCGGCGATGCCGGTGGCGAAGGTGCGGCGCACGTCGGTGTCGATCAGCGCCATCTCCGCCTCCTCATAATAGTACTTGTCGTGCATATACTGAATCAGGTTCAGCACGTTGACGTACAGCCCCGCCAGCCAGTCCAGCATGGTGGTGTACTTCTGAATGACCTCGTCATAGTCCAGATAGTCGCCGGTGATGGGGGCGTACCGGGGGCCCACCTGCTCGTGGAGCTTCTCGTCCATGCCGCCGTTGATGGCGTAGAGCAGGCACTTGCCCAGGTTGGCTCTGGCCCCGAAGAACTGCATTTCCTTGCCCGTCTGAGTGGCGGAGACGCAGCAGCAGATGGAGTAGTCGTCCCCCCAGACCGGCTTCATCACATCGTCATTCTCGTACTGGACGGAGCTGGTCTTGATGGAGATAGCCGCGGCGTACTGCTTGAAGTTTTCCGGCAGGGCGGAGGAGTACAGCACCGTCAGGTTGGGCTCCGGGGCGGGCCCCATGTTCTCCAGGGTGTGGAGGAAGCGGAAGTCGTTCTTCGTCACCATGGAACGGCCGTCCATGCCGATGCCGCCCACCTCCAGGGTGGCCCACACCGGGTCGCCGGAGAACAGCTCGTTGTAGGAGGGGATGCGGGCGAACTTCACCATGCGGAACTTCATCACCATGTGGTCGATCAGTTCCTGGGCTTCCGTCTCCGTCAGTGCGCCGCTGTCCAAATCCCGCTGCATATAGATGTCCAGGAAGGTGGAGATGCGCCCCACGCTCATGGCCGCGCCGTTCTGGGTCTTGATGGCGGCCAGGTAGCCGAAGTACAGCCACTGGCAGGCTTCTTTGGCGTTCCGGGCGGGCTGGGAGATGTCAAAGCCGTAAATCGCCGCCATCTCCTTCATGCCCTTCAGCGCCTTGATTTGCCGGGCAATCTCCTCCCGCAGGCGGATAACATCGTCGGTCATGGTGCCGTCGCCGCAGTTGGCCAGGTCGCGGGACTTTTCCTCGATTAAATAGTCGATGCCGTACAGGGCCACCCGGCGGTAGTCCCCCACGATGCGGCCCCGGCCATAGGTGTCGGGCAGGCCGGTGATGATGTGGCTGTGGCGGGCCCGTTTCATCTCCGGCGTGTAGGCATCAAACACCGCCTGGTTGTGGGTGCGGCAATAGTCATTAAAAATCTTATGCAGCGCCAGGCTGGGCTGATAGCCATAGGTGGTGCAGGCCTGCTCCGCCATCTTGATGCCGCCGTAGGGCATAAAGGCCCGCTTCAGGGGCTTGTCCGTCTGGAGGCCCACCACCTGCTCCAGGTCTTTCAGGGCCGGGTCGATATAGCCGGGGCCGTAGGCGGTCAGGCCGGAGACCACCTCCGTCTCCATATCCAGCACACCGCCCTTGGCCCGCTCCTCCTTCTGGAGGGCCTGGAGGGCGTTCCACAGCGTTTTGGTGGCGTCGGTGGGGCCTGCCAGGAAGGAGCCGTCGCCGTCATAAGGCTGGTAGTTCTTCTGAATGAAGTCCCTGACGTTGACCTCTTCCTTCCAAAGGCGGCCCTCGAAGCCGTCCCATTGCGCAAAATTTTTCATAGGAATACCTCACCTTTCCAATGGGTTAAAAACACAGGTTTATTTATCATCCGCCACAATGCCGGGCAGAACGCGGTCTGTTGCAGGCGGCGGCTGCGGGTTAGTGTTCCCATCGGAACGATACTCATACCAATTCCACATCTGGTGGCAGCAGGAAAAGAACTCCACAAGATACAATTAGGCATAACTAACCACATATAGAAAGTAAATCCACATTTTGTGGGAAAGCCAGTGCAACAGACACAATCGCATTATAGCAAGCCCCAGGGGGAAATGCAAGAGGCATTTGCAAGATTTCTGGATTTCATAAAATACCCGAGGATTTCGGGCGGCGCTTTAGCGAAAACGCAAAATGAAAAGGTCGGCGCACTATCGGGAAGTGGGGGAAGGGAGAATTGTATCAATCTGGGAGCAGTGGTTTCCCCAGACGAGGTTGAAAGAGAGAGCAATGGAGCATTACGTTTTTTTAATGAGAAGTCATGACCTTTCCTCACAGGCAGATGTTATCCATCGTTGGACTATAAAATTGCACGTTCCGCTCGCCAACGGCTAGGGCGGAACGGCAATCCTCGCCAGCCGCCATGGGCGGCAGTCTCACCAGTGAGAAGTCACATCGTCTCTAACGGGATAGACCACCTGATTGAGGGATAAGGCGCTAGCCGGTTGTAGGATAGGGGGAGGGTTCTTAGGGAGGGGCGAGGCCCCGAAGCCCCTCCCTGAGC
>JAJQEV010000088.1 GCA_021201475.1 Clostridiales bacterium | reverse complement strand
GCGAGGCCCCGAAGCCCCTCCCTAAGCCGCCTTCTTTCCCCCATTTCTTGGCGGAACAAGAAATGGGGCCCGCCGGGAGGGCAAACGCGGTATTTCATTCAAAGAACCACATCTAAGGAGACCCGTCTGGCGGGCAAAAAGCTATTTCCTATATCACTCCAAACTCAACCCCAGATAGCACCCCTCCAGCCGGGCCTCCCCCAGCCACTTCACCACGCCGCAGGGCTCCCCCTGTCCGGAGGTGTGGAGCAGCCACCGGCCCCGCCCCAGCGCAGCGCACAGGGCGGAGGCGGCGGCAGACACAGCCTCCGTTGGCCCCAGCAGCTCCCGCAGCAGCAGGGTATCTCCGGCCCAGCCCTCGGCGGCGGCCAGGTACAGGGTGTTCCCCACCGTCACGGTGTACAGCCCGCCGCCGGAGGCCAGTGACAGGGCCTGCTGCGCCTCCAGGAAGGGCAGCGGGTACCGGCAATGAGCCGTCCCCGCCAGCAGCGCCTCCCGCCGCACGCCGTATTCCTCCGGCGTCACCGGGGCGATAACAGCATCGGGCGCGGCGGCAGGGACGCCCTTCCGTGTCTGTCGGGGGAAGGCCCTGGCATAGCCCAGCCCCTCATAGAAGGCGAACAGGCTCTCCTCCCCCGGCACCATCGCCACGGCGGCGCAGCCCGTTTTGGCGGCCTGCTCCTCCGCCCAGCCCAGCAGGGCGCGACCATAGCCCCATCCCTGAACGGCGGGGTGGGTGCAGAAGGCGTAAACGTACCGCGCCGGCAGTGCCTCGTCCCCCTGCCCCGCCAGCGTCAGGGGCAGGGACAGCAGCATGGACCGCACCTGTCCCTCCGCCTCCAGCACCAGCCCCAGGCCGGGGGCGTATAGGTGGGAGAGGAGGCGGTCGATCTCCGCAGCCTCGTCCCCAAAGCACAGCTGCCACAGGGCTTTCATCCGGGGGAGGTCGCGGTCCGTCGCGATGCGGCAGGTCAGGCCGTTCATAAAGGTTCCTCCGCAGCGATGCTTCCCTTCAGGCGGCTTCCCTCCGCCACCCGCTCCACGGCGACGCTGCACAGCACGTTGTGGAGGTCTTGCCCCCAGGCGTACACCTCCACATAGTTGGGGGCGTGGCCCCGCCACAGCCCCTCCCCGGCAGGCGCGCCCTCCGCCGTCTCCTCAAAGAGGACGGGAAGGGTCTCCCCCACGAACTGGTTCAGATAGTCCTCCTGCAACGCCCGGGCGACGGCGGCGGCCTGATGGCAGCGTTCCTCCTTCACGGCGTTGGGCAGCTGCCCCGGCAGCCGGTCTGCCACCGTGCCGCTGCGGCGGGAGTAGGGGAAGATGTGCATGGCGGAGAACCGGGCCTGGCGCAGGAAGGCCAGCGTCTCGGCAAACTCCTCCTCCGTCTCCCCCGCGAAGCCGCAAATCAGGTCGGTGGTGATGGCGGGCCGGTCAAACCACTGCCGCAGCAGGCGGCAGCTCTCCAGGAACCGGGCGGTGTCGTACCGGCGGTTCATCCGCTTCAGGGTGGCGTCGCAGCCCGATTGCAGGCTCAGGTGGAAGTGGGAGCAGAGGTTGGGGAGCTGGGCCGCCCGGCGGCAGAAGTCCTCCGTCACCGTCCTCGGCTCCAGGGAACCCATCCGTATCCGCAGGTCGGGGACGGCGCGGCAGAGGGCTTCCAGCAGGTCGATGAGGGTGGCGTCCCCCGGCAGCTCCTTCCCCCAGGAGGAGATTTCGATGCCCGTCACCACGATTTCCTGATACCCCGCTTGCGCCAGCCCCTGCGCCTGGGCCACCGCGTCCTCCAGCGGCTCCGACCGCACCGGCCCCCGGGTGTAGGGGATGATGCAGTAGGTGCAGAAGTTAGCGCAGCCGTCCTCCACCTTTAAGAGCGCCCTGGTGCGGCCGGGCAGCCCCCCGGCGGGCAGCACCTCGAAGGGGCTTTTGCGGCGCAGGGCGTCGTCCACCTCCAGGTGCTGGCGGCGCTGGGCCACCGCCTGCTCCACCGCGTCCAGAAACTCCAGCCGCTTCCCTGTGCCGTAGACCACGTCCGCCCCCAGGGCGGCCATCTCCTCCGGCTTGGCCTGGGCGTAGCAGCCGCAGACGGCCAGCACGCTGTCCGGGGCCAGCTTCTTCACCCGGCGCAGCATATTGCGGCACTTTTTGTCGCTGACGGCGGTGACGGAGCAGGTGTTCACAATGTAGGCGTCCGCCGGGGCGTGGAAGTCGGTCAGAGTGTGGCCCCGCTGCTGGAGGATGGTTTCCATGGCCTGGGTCTCGTACTGGTTGACCTTGCAGCCCAGGGTGTAAATGGCAAATCGCATGAAGTGGGTCGCTCGCTTTCTTCTGTTGCATTTTCTGCCGGGAATCGGTATAATATCGGTGAGAGACGGGCAAATCGATACCACAGAGGGCCGATGGGGCGTCTCTGCCCTATTATAATCGCTTTCGCCGCCGGTGTACAGTGGTTTTCGCGGGATTTTCCGGCGTTGCGCGGTGCCTGAACTGAAAGGAACGGCCCCTCCGCCGTCAGCGAAGCTGACTGAGGGGTGACGCCGTTGAAATTTTCCATACCTTATCAAAAGGGGGCGCTTTAGCGGGGGCTTTGCACGGCCTTCCCCAGACCCAGTAGGGGCGCACAGTGTGCGCCCGGCTATCCTTTCGTTTCCTGCTGCCTTATCCCAGGAGACGGGCTTCTCCGAGGAAAGCAAAGCGGAAAGAAGTAACGGTCATCATCCGGCAGACCAGTTCCACATAGCAGGCTTATGAACGGGGCAGCCGGGCGGGCGCACACTGTGCGCCCCTACTGGAACCGGGGAACCGCTGGCAGTGATTGAAACGATGGATGGAAAGGCGGCCAAGGGCCGCCCCTACAGAAAAGCAACCCCTCCACCGCTTCGCGGTTCCCCTCCCCTTTCAGGGGCGGCAGGAGGTTATTGTAACCGCCACTTTTTTGGCTCCCCTGAAAGGGTAGGGAGCGCAGCGGAAATGCCGCTTGACGGCGGAGCTGTCAGCGAAGCTGACTGAGGGGTTGCCGACGGAGCGTTCCTTAGATATGGTTCGTTGAAGGAACAACGGCTTGCCCTTGCCAGGGCGGGGCTTACTTTTCTCGCTCCGCCGAGAAAAGTAACAAAAGAGGGCGGCTTAGGAAGGGGCTTCGGGGCCTCGCCCCTCCCTAAGAACCCTCCCCCTATCCCACTGGCGGCTTCGCCTTGTCTCTCAATC
>JAJQEV010000047.1 GCA_021201475.1 Clostridiales bacterium | reverse complement strand
GAGGGTTCTTAGGGAGGGGCGAGGCCCCGAAGCCCCTCCCTGAGCCGCCTTCTTTTGCTACTTTTCTTGGCGGAGCAAGAAAAGTAGGCCCCGCCCTGGCAAGGGCAAAAACCTATTTCTTTCATCAATCCTCGTCTAAGGAATACAGTGCCCTTAAGTTGATGACATTGCCGAGTCCCTGTATTTGTATGGGCCGGAAGGGGATTTTCGGGCGTTTTTTGTGTATTTGCGAGTTTTTTTCCCATACCCCTTGACAAAATCACATTTTACAGGTATCATAGGATTCAGTTTAAACGCAATGACTGGGATAGTATTGTCCAGCGCCACGGTTCAGAGAGGATGCGGCAGCTGAAAAGCGTCTATCGATGGCGGGCAATACGGGTCACCCACGAGCGGTTCCGTTGAACGGCGTCAGCCCAGTAAGCGGAAACGGCCTTCCACGTTACGGAATCAAAGAGTGCGCAGGCCGGGTTCGCCGGGTCTGTGAATTTAGGTGGTACCACGGAGTTTCAGCTTCGTCCTAATGAGGGGACGGGGCATTTTTTATGCCCTGCCTCCTGCTGAACCTGCCTTGCGGCAGCGTAATTTAAAGGAGGGATTCCAATACGATGAAAATGACTGGCGCACAGGTCGTGATGGAGTGCCTGCTGGAACAGGGCGTTGATACTGTCTTTGGCTATCCTGGCGGCACGATTTTGAACATCTACGACGAATTTGAACTGCATGGCTACAATCAGAAGATTCGCCATATCCTGACGACCCATGAGCAGGGGGCCTCCCACGCGGCGGACGGCTACGCCCGGGCCACCGGCAAGGTGGGGGTGTGCTTCGCCACCTCCGGCCCCGGGGCCACCAACCTGGTGACGGGCATCGCCACGGCCTATATGGACTCGTCCCCCGTGGTGGCCATCACCTGCAACGTGGGGGAGAACCTGATCGGCAAGGACTCCTTCCAGGAGGTTGACATCACCGGCATCACCATGCCCATCACCAAGTGCAACTACCTGGTGCGGGATGTGAACGACCTGGCAGACATCATCCGGGAAGGCTTCGCCATTGCCCGCTCCGGCCGCCCCGGCCCGGTGCTGATCGATATTTTGAAGAATGTCACCACGGAACTGACGGACTTCCGCCCCCTGCCCCTCAGTGAGCATCACCGCTATGGCCGTCTGGCCAAGCTGATGGCCCGGGACAACTACGAGTTCAAGGAGTTTGAGCCGGACCATGACGACGTGAATCAGCTGGTGGATATGCTGGATCACGCCACCCGGCCCCTGGTTCTGGTGGGCGGTGGTGTCATCCGCTCCAAGGGCGCGGTGCCGGAGTTCCGGAAGTTTATGGAAAAGCTGGGGGCGCCTGTCGCCTCCACCATCATGGGCGGCGGCGCCTGCCCCGGCAACCATCCCCTGTTCACCGGCATGATCGGGATGCACGGCTCCCACGCCTCCAACGTGGCCAGCCATGACTGCGACCTGTTGCTGGCTATCGGCTGCCGGTTCTCTGACCGTGTGACCTGCGATGTGGGCAGCTTCGCTCCCAATGCCAAAATCGTCCACATTGACATTGACCGGGCGGAGATCGACAAGAACGTGCAGACCGCCCATCACATCATCGGCGATGCCCGACGGGTGCTGGAGCTGCTGAACGAGCGCATCATGCTCCGGGAGTATGACTTCTCCGCCTGGCGGAACAGCGTGCTGAGCCTGAAGGAGCCGGAGCCGAAGCCGGCGGAGGACGGCCGCCTGCTGCCCAGGGAGATTCTGGAGACGGTGTCCCGTCTGACCGGCGGCGACGCCATCATCGCCACCGACGTGGGCCAGCATCAGATGTGGTCGGCCCAGTATTACCACTTCAACCGGCCCGGCCAGCTGCTGACCAGCGGCGGCTTCGGCACCATGGGCTTCGGCTACGGCGCGGCCTTCGGCGCGAAGGTGGGTATGCCCGACCAAGTGGTGGTGCATACCACCGGCGACGGCTGCTTCCGCATGAATTGCCATGAGATGGCTACGGTGCAGTACTATGACATCCCCGTCATCACCATCATCTTTGACAACGGCACCCTGGGCATGGTGCGCCAGTGGCAGAGCCTGATTTATGACCACCGCTACAGCGCCACTACCCTGGACCGTGGCCCTGACTTCGTCAAGCTGGCGGAGGCCTACGGCATCCGCGGCTATCGGGTCACCACCCAGGCGGAGTTTGAAAAGGCCTTCCAGGAGGCGCTGGACTATGGCCACGCAGTGGTCATTGACGCTGTGCTGAACATCGACGAGATGGTACATCCCATGGTGGGGGGCACCAGCCCGGTCACCAATTTCCTGTTGGATTAAAGGAGGGGAATGACTATGCAAGCGACCCAACCGATCCGTCAGACCCTGTCCGTCCGGGTGGACAACTCCGCCGGCGTCCTGAGCCAGGTGACCCGGATGTTCTCCCGCAAGGGCTTCAACATCGAGAGCCTGGCCGTGGGTACCACGGACGACCCCAACGTCTCCCGTATCACCATCGAAGTGTTTGCCAACGACCAGCAAATCAAGCAGCTCATCAGCCAGCTGGGGAAGCTGTTCCCCGTCCACTCGGTGAAGCTGCTGGACAACAGCCATTCCATCCGCCGGGAACTGGTGCTGATTAAGGTGAAGGCGGAGACCCGCGAAATCCGCAACGAGGTCATTCAAATCGCCAACATCTTCCGGGCCAACATCATCGACGTGTCCCTGGGTACCATCACCCTGGCGGTGATTGGCTCCGAGTCCAAGGACGAGGCCATCGAGGGCCTGCTGAAAGAGTTCGGCATCCTGGAGCTGGCCCGCACCGGCATGGTGGCCCTGGAGCGGGGCCAGTACACCCTGCGGGACGAGACGAAGGAAAAGGGCGAATACGACTACGGCAAGCTGATGCTGTAAAACTGCCAGTAAATGTACGATATGCACATTTTTTGGATAGATATTTTAAATTTTAAGGAAAGAACAGGTGACAAATTATGAGTTCGTGCTATGACATGAATGCAAAGATGTACTATGCATCTGACTGCGACATCTCCAATCTGGACGGCAAAGTGATTGCCGTCATCGGCTATGGCTCCCAGGGCCACGCCCACGCCCAGAACCTGCGGGACTCCGGCTGCAACGTCATCATCGGCGTCCGCCCCGGCAAGAGTTGGGACAAGGCCAGCAAGGACGGCTTTGAGGTCTACACCGTGGCCGATGCCGCCAAGAAGGCCGACATCGTCATGATGCTGGTGAACGACGAGCGTGCCGCCGAGATTTACGCCCAGTCCGTCAAGGACAACCTGGAGCCGGGCAACGCCATCGCCTTCGCCCACGGCTTCAACATCCGCTATAAGCAGATCGTTCCCCCCGCCGATGTGGACGTGTTCATGGCTGCCCCCAAGGGCCCCGGCCATACCGTCCGCGGCACCTATGTGGAGGGCAAGGGCGTGCCCTGCCTGATCGCTGTGGAGCAGGACGCCACCGGCCACTGCCGTGACATCGCCCTGGCCTATATCGCCGGTATCGGCGGCGCTCGTGCCGGTATCATGGAGACCACCATGGACATCGAGACCGAGACTGACCTGTTCGGCGAGCAGACCGTCCTCTGCGGCGGCGTGGTGGATCTGATGCAGTGCGGCTTCGAGACCCTGTGCGAGGCCGGTTATGCCCCGGAGAACGCCTACTTCGAGTGTATGCACGAGATGAAGCTCATCATCGACCTGGTGAACAAGGCCGGTGTGGCTGGCATGAACTACTCCATCTCCGACACCGCTGAGTATGGCGAGTATGTCTCCGGCCCCCGCGTCATCCCTCACGAGCAGACCAAGGCCAACATGAGGGCTGTCCTGGCCGACATTCAGGACGGCTCCTTCGCCGGCCGCTGGATCGCCGAGAATAAGAACGGCCGCACCTTCTTCAACTCCAAGCGCGCCGCTCTGGCCAAGCATCCCATGGAGACCGTGGGCAAGGCCCTGCGGGACAATATGCTGTGGAAGGACGAGGCTGCCTCCAGCGACTCCTCTCTGGATGCCGCTTCCAAGTAATCAACGCTGCATTCTCAGGCAAGGGGGCAGGCAGATTCTGCCTGCCCCCTTTTTACCACTATACTTTATGAGAGAGGTAACCTATGCAAAAGAATATGTTAGTTACCCCTATCGTTAAATGGGTGGGAGGGAAAAGGCAACTTTTATCTGAAATTATGCCTTTGATTCCTTCAAATTTTACTACTTACGTTGAACCTTTTCTTGGCGGAGGGGCGGTTCTTTTTAAGCTGCAACCGGATTCCGCAATTATTAGCGACAGTAATGAAGAGTTAATTAATGTTTATAAAGCAGTAAAAGATGATCCGGAAGGCCTTATTTTACTACTTGAAGAACACGAAAAAAACAATTCTGAGCCTTATTTCTATAATATCCGCGGGCTTGACCGCAATTCAGACTATTCTTCATTTTCCTCTATTCAGCGCGCTGCTAGGATTATATATCTTAACAAAACCTGCTATAATGGATTGTATCGTGTAAACTCTGCGGGTCAATTTAATTCACCGTATGGAAGATATAAGAATCCAAATATAGTTAATGCACTTGGTATTCGCGCTATGTCAAAGTATTTCAATTCAAATTCTGTCGCTATCAGAGCTTGCGATTACAAAGAATCCTTACGAAATTTGGATGAAGATGCTTTTGTGTATTTAGATCCCCCATACATGCCAATTTCATCCTCTGCTTCCTTCACAGGATATACAGAAGGTGGCTTTGGCTATGATAGGCAGGTCGAATTGAAAAACGAGTGCGATAAACTTCGCAATTCAGGAATACGTTTTCTGTTGTCTAACTCAGATTGTGAAGTAATTCGCAACTTATATAAGGACTATACAATCTCTACAGTTCATGCCAAGCGTAGTGTTAACAGTAATGCTTCTAAGCGTGGAGAAGTGAATGAGGTGTTGATTAGTTATGGCATCTAAAACGTTAAATGCGGATAAAGCTTGGGAGAAAATACTGTGCGAATATCCCATTGAGTCAACTGTAAAAGAAGAAGGAATTTTCTTCATAACCGCAGCTCAGATTAAGGAATATAAAGAACCTCGATTGATGGCAAAATGGGACTCTAGCCAACAGTTGCCACACGCGTTAAAAAGCCGGAAATTAAATATTTTACCAGTCAGCAGAGGGGAATACGCAATAGGGGACTTCCTTCTCTACAAAGAACTTCCAGCACTGGAAGAACGAGTAGAACATATGTTGCATGTGGAGCTTCCGCGATATGAAACTATTGATGCTGATAGCATCAATTCCGAAGCTGCTGCTATAAATGCTCTCTTGCTTGCAGGAATTTTGGATGATTTTCTTAATAGCAGCCAAAACGCTGCCACATTCAATGGCAGGATGGGAACTGGCGTATTTGATTTTAAAATTGACACCTATCGTAATGTCAAACGTACAATCCATGTGTCCAATGCACAATGTGAAATCGACGGTGGCTTTGAGAACGATGATTCTGTTGTTTTACTAGAGGCAAAAAATGTTGTTCACGAAGATTTTAATGTCAGGCAACTTTATTATCCCTATCGACTTTGGCATAACCGTATAGATAAACCAATTCGCCTTGTTTTCTCCATTTATTCTAATCAGATATTTCGATTATTTGAATATCGTTTCACAGATCTTTATGATTACTCTTCTATCGAACTTATAAGAACCAGAAATTATTCCCTGCAGGATACATTAATTGAAATAAATGATTTGATACATATTCGGGAAACCACCCCTATAATTACCGATGATAAGATGGATAATACTACGATTCCTTTTATACAAGCTAATTCAATGGACAGAGTGGTTTCCTTATTGGAAAATCTCTATGATAATCCAATGACAAGAGTAGAAATCGCAGAACTCATGACATTTGATTTGCGACAATCAGATTATTATAGTAGTGCTGGACGATATTTGGGCCTATTTGAAAAGGTAACCGAAGACAAAGGCAAGGTTACTCGATTAACTGCTTTGGGACGGAGAATTTATCAACTCAAATACAAAGAACGTCAGTTAGAAATTGTTAGATTAATCTTACAACACAGAATTTTTGCTGAATTTTTTGACTATGTAAATTCAGAAGGTGAGCTTCCAACTACTACACAAATTGGCACAAGAATGCGTGAACTGAAAGTATGTAACGAGGGGCAAGTTGCACGCCGAGCAAGTTCTGTTCTTGGCTGGTTGAAGTGGATATTTAGCTTGTTATTATGATTTATTGATTACTCTAATCACTATTTAAGGAGGAACCCCCTATGGCATTAAAATCCGCCAACGTGACCCAGGGCGTAGACCGCGCCCCCAACCGCTCCCTGTTTGCGGCCCTGGGCCTGACAGAGGAGGAGATGAACCGCCCGCTGGTGGGCGTGGTCTGCTCCCAAAATGAAATCGTCCCCGGCCACATGAACCTGGACAAAATCGCCGAAGCGGTGAAGGCGGGCGTCCGTCTGGCAGGCGGCACCCCCATTGAGTTCCCGGCCATCGCCGTCTGCGACGGCATCGCCATGGGCCATGTGGGCATGAAGTACTCCCTGGTGACCCGGGATTTGATTGCCGACTCCACCGAGTGCATGGCCATCGCCCACCAGTTCGACGCTCTGGTGATGATCCCCAACTGCGACAAGAACGTGCCCGGCCTGCTGATGGCCGCCGCCCGTATCAACGTGCCCACTATCTTCGTCTCCGGCGGCCCCATGCTGGCGGGCCATCTGGAGAACGGCAAGCGCACCTGCCTCAGCGATATGTTCGAGGCGGTGGGAGCCTACCACGCCGGTACCCTGGATGAGGCCGGTGTGGAGGAGTATGTGATGAACTGCTGCCCCTCCTGCGGCTCCTGCTCCGGGATGTACACCGCAAACTCCATGAACTGCCTTACTGAGGCCATCGGCATGGGCCTCCGGGGCAACGGCACCATCCCCGCCCCTTACTCCGCCCGCATCCGCCTGGCCAAGGAGGCCGGTATGCAGGTGATGGAGCTGCTGCGGCAGAATATCCGCCCCCGGGACATTATGACCGCCGACGCCTTCAACAACGCCGAAATCGTGGATATGGCCCTGGGCTGCTCCACCAACACCATGCTGCACCTGCCCGCCATCGCCCATGAGTGCGGCATTGACATCGACCTGCACCACGTCAACGAGTTCAACGCCAAGACCCCCAACCTGTGCCACCTGGCCCCGGCTGGCCCCACCTTTATGGAGGATTTGGAGCGGGCAGGCGGCGTGTACGCCGTGATGAAGGAGCTGGCGGACGCCGGACTCATCAAGACCGACCTGCTGACCTGCACCGGCAAGACGGTGGGGGAGAACATCGCCGACGCGGTGAACCGTGACCCGGAGATTATCCGGCCCATCGACAACCCCTATCTCTCCACCGGCGGCATTGCCGTCCTGTTCGGCAACCTGGCGGAGAAGGGCTGCGTGGTGAAGCAGTCCGCCGTGGCCCCGGAGATGATGCGCCATTCCGGCCCCGCCCGTGTCTTTAACAGTGAGGAGGAGGCCATTCAGGTGATTTACGCCGGCGGCATCCATCCCGGCGACGTGGTGGTCATCCGCTACGAAGGCCCCAAGGGCGGCCCCGGTATGCGGGAGATGCTGAACCCCACCTCCGCCATCTGCGGTATGGGGCTGGGCGAATCCGTGGCCCTCATCACTGACGGACGGTTCTCCGGCGCTACCCGTGGCGCGGCCATCGGCCACGTCTCCCCGGAGGCGGCGGCAGGGGGTACCATCGGCCTGGTGGAGGAGGGCGACCTGATCTCCATCGACATTCCCGCCCACAAAATCACTCTGGAGGTCTCCGATGAAGTGCTGGCGGCCCGGAAGGCCGCGCTGGTGATGCCGGAGCCGAAGGTCAAGACCGGCTATCTGGCCCGGTATGCCGCCCTCGTCACCTCTGCTGACCAGGGCGCAGTGCTGCGGACCATGTAAACAACCAAACCACGCGGGAATGGGGAAGGCGCTTCCACATTCCCGCGAAACCGTAGCGGGAGGAATCCGATGCAGTACAAATGGTATCGCGCCGGGGCGGCGCTGCTGGGAGATATTACCCGTACCGAGCCGCCTGCCGGTGAGTTAGCTTTCTGGTACCTGGGGCAGATGGGGATGCTGGTGAAGGCTGGGGGTCTGACCCTCTGCTTTGACCCGGTGCTGAATGACCTGTGCAGCCCGGACGGCGCCACCCGGCGGAACTATCCGCCGCCCTTCTCCGGCGGGGAACTGACGGGGGTGGACTATGTGGTCTGCTCCCACAACCACGCCGACCATCTGAATCTGGAGACGCTGCTGCCCCTGTACCGGGCGAACGAAGGAGTTCGCTTTATCGTCCCAGCGCCGGAGGCGGGCGCATTGACCGGGGCGGGCATCCCCGCCGATGCGGTGATTGGGGCGAAGGCCCACCAGACCCTATCGCTGGGCGGGGGCGTCACCCTGACCCCCATCCCTGCGGCCCATGAGGGCTATGTCACCGATGCACAGGGCAACCACCGGAACCTGGGCTATCTCCTGGCGGCGGACGGGATGCGCTTTTACCATGCCGGAGATACGGTGCTGACCGCCCGGCTGCTGGAGGATGTGAAGCGGTACGGCCCGCCGGACGTGGCCTGTCTGCCGGTGAACGGGGCAGACCTGGAACGGCGGAGCCGGAACATCGTGGGCAACATGGACTGCCGGGACGCGGCGATTTTCGCCGCCCAGACCGGCGCAGACCTGACCATCCCGCTGCACTATGACATGGTGATGGGCAACGGGGAGGAGCCGCTGGTGTTTGCGTCCTATATGCAGCGGTGCGCGCCGGGGCAAAAATTCCATATCATGCAGCTGGGGGAGCGCTTCCTTTACCGGAAGTGACTGCCGCCGGCAACTGCGGCGCAGGCGCGGCTTCGGCGGCCTGCGCCTGTCGTTTTTTGTCGAGCGGAATATTTACAGTTTTTTAACAAAGAAAGCTTTCCGGTGGTAATAAGCTGTGCTAAAATACAACTGCAAAAATACAGTGAGCAGTTACAGGAAATGAGGTCTATGCAATCATGGTGAAGCAATGTGTGAAAAAGCCGTTTACCGTGCTGGTGGCCGTCATCATCGCGCTGGTGCTGGGCGCGGTGTGCATGGTGCGGATGACGACCGACCTGCTGCCGGAGATGAGCCTGCCCTACATGGTGGTTATTACCACTTATCCGGGGGCCAGCCCGGAGAAGGTGGAGGCCAACGTGACGGAGCTGCTGGAAAGCGCCCTGGGTACGGTCAGTGGCGTGGAGAACGTCACCAGCAGCAGCGCGGAGAACTACTCCATGATCATGCTGGAGTTTGAGGACGATACGGATATGGACTCCGCCATGGTGAAGGTGGATTCCGCCCTGCAGGATGTGGAGAGTGCTCTGCCCGACCTGTGCGGCGCCCCCAACGTCATGGAGATCAGCATGGACATGGTGGCCACCATGTACGTCAGCGTGGACTATGAGGGGAAGGACATCTACGAGCTGTCTGATTTTGTGGAGGATATTATCACCCCCTATTTCGAGCGGCAGGACGGCGTGGCCAGCGTCTCCGCCGTGGGCCTGGTGGAGCAGACCGTGGAGGTGCGGCTGAACCAGGAGAAAATTGACGACACCAACGCCCAACTCTTAGCCTCCGTCCTGGGGACGCTGGACGAGGCGAAGCAGGAAATCGAGGACGCTCAGGCCGAACTGGAGGACGCCCAGGCGGAGCTGGACAGCGGCACGGCGGAGCTGGAGGAGCAGGAGAACGAGACGGCGGAGGAGCTGGCGGAGGCCAGCCTGGCCCTGGACCAGGCCATTGCCGCCCAGAGCGCCTATGAGGCCCAGCTGGCCAGCCAGCAGGCGAATCAAATGGCGCTGGAGACGGAGTTGCAAGCCTACGAGAACGCGGGCGTTGAGGATAGCTACGAGGAACTGGAGGCCATGTTCCAAACCCTCCAGGAAACCGCCGCCGGGGAGGGCACCTATCAGACCATTTACGACCTGGTCTATACCCAGGTGCTCATCGCCGCTGCCCAGAGCGCCGTGGACAGCATGGCGGAGAGCGGCCTGATGGATGCCGTCACAGTGACGGAGGACAATGTGGAGGACGTGCTGGCCATGCTGGACAGCGCCGTCAGCTATGAGGGTCTGGCCAACACCCTGCTCTCCATGCTCCAGGCGTACATAGAAAACATCGAACTGGATGCGGACACCCTGGCCGGGCTGCTCCAGGACGGGCTGACGGAGGAGGAGCTGGCCGAGCTGGTGCCCTCCCTCACGGAGGAGGAGCTGACAGAGTTGATGAGCGTGGTCAGCATGGCGAACACCAGCGTCAGCGATACGCTGAAATCCACGGCGGCGGAGGCGGCGGCCACCTACGCGGACAGCCAGGTGGCCGAGATGGCCGCCAGCCTGCCCTCCAGCGTGGCGGACGCCATCGCCAACCCGGATAAGCTGGCCTACGCGGTGGAGCTGCTGGAGTCCCAGGGGATGAGCGAAGCGGCCTCTATGCTGACGGTGGACAACCTGACCAGCCTGTACGAAATCGTCAACACCCGCATCCCCCAAATCGAGACGGAGCTTGCCAACCTGGAAATCGAAATCGCGGTAGCCACCGCCACGGTGGAGGCGGTCAACTCCGCCGTGACAGAGGCCGCCAACAGCTACACCACGGTGGAGGCCGGGAAGATTCTGGCGGCGGCAGGCTTCGGCTCCGCCAGCGCCCAGCTGGCGGCGGCCCAGACCGCCCTGGAGGACGGCCAGGCCCAGCTGGACTCTGCCCTGGAAGCCTACGAGAGCGCCCGGGAGACCGCCATTGAAAGCGCCAACCTGGACGCCCTGCTGGACATCGACACCCTGGCAACCCTGATTTACGCCCAGAACTTCTCCATGCCCGCCGGGTATGTGGACGATGCGGAGGATAACCAGTGGCTGCTCAAAGTAGGCGAGGAGTATGACAGCGTGGAGGATTTGGAGAGCATGGTCCTCTGCAACCTGGACGACGTTGGGGACGTGACCCTGGGGGACGTGGCCGACCTGACCGTCATTGACAACGCTGCGGACAGCTACACCCGTGTCAACGGCGAGGCCGGTGTGGTGCTGTCCATCTTCAAGGGCAGCACCGCAGGCACCAGCGACGTTTCCTCCGCCTGCAACGACGCCATCGAGGAGCTGGAGGCGAAGTACGATGGCCTGCAAATTCAGCCGCTGATGGACCAGGGCGAGTATATCACCCTGATTATCTCCAACATTCTGCAAAGCATGATACTGGGCGCGCTGCTGGCTATTCTCATTCTGGCCCTGTTCCTGAAGGACGTGCGGCCCACGCTGGTGGTGGCCTTCTCTATCCCCTTTAGTGTGCTGGTGGCCCTGGTGCTGATGTACTTCACGGACATCTCTCTGAACATCATGTCCATGGGCGGCCTGTCTCTGGCCATCGGTATGCTGGTGGATAACTCCATCGTCGCCATAGAAAATATCTACCGCCTGCGGGGACGGGGCCTGCCCGCCCCGCGGGCGGCGGTGCAGGGCGTCAGGCAGGTGTCCGGGGCCCTGGTGGCCTCCACCCTGACCACCATCTGCGTGTTCCTCCCCATGATTTTCACCACGGGCTACACCCGGGAGCTGATGTACCCTATGGCGCTGACCATCGGTTATGTGCTGATTGCCTCCCTGGCGGTGGCGCTGACGGTGGTGCCCACGGTGGCCTCCACCCTGCTGAAAAACGTCAAGCCCAAAACCCACCCCTGGTTCGACAAGCTGGTGAAGGGGTACGGGAAGGCGCTGGACTTTTGCCTGCGGGTGAAGGTGGTTCCCCTGGGCCTTGCTATCGCTCTGTTCGGGGTGGCCGTGTTCGGCGTGGTGCAGATGGGGCTGGTGATGATCCCCGATATGTCCAGCAACCAAATCTCCATCACGGTGACGATGCCGGAGGACTACGACCAGGATACCGCCTACGCCGCCGCCGACGAGGTGACGGAGCGCATCCTGGCGGTGGACGGGGTGGACTATGTGGGGGCTATGACGAATGCCTCCAGTATGCTCACCACCAGCGCCTCCACCAGCAATGACTTCCTGAACTATGTGTTCTATGTGGTGCCCAATGACGAGGTGGACACGGAGCAGGGCATTCAGGACATCTGCGACCAAATCGCGGCCAACACCGCCGACCTGGACTGCACGGTGAACACCTCCTCGTCCTCCTCCAGCGATATGAGCAGTATGCTGGGCAGCGGCCTGGAAATCGACATCTACGGCTCCGACCTGGACACCCTGACGGAGATTTCGCAGGACTTCATGGCCATCATCTCCGAGACGGAGGGCTTCGACACCCCCACCAACGGCCAGGACGAGGCAGACCAGGAGCTGGTACTGATTGTGGACAAGGATGCCGCCATGCGGCTGGGCCTGACGGTGGCCCAGGTCTACAGTGAGATTTCCAGCCGCCTGACCACGGAAAGCACCTCCACCACCGTCACCATCGACGGCACGGAGATGGAAGTGGTCATTGTGGACGAGAATCACCTGCTGACCAGGGAGAACCTGATGGACATCACCTTTGACGTGGACACCACCGATGAGGACGGCGAAACCGTCACCGAGACCCACACCCTGGACGAGTTCTCCACCGTGGAGACGGATGCCAGCGTTTCCACCATCTCCCGGGAGAATCAGCAACGCTACATCTCCGTCACAGCGGACACCCTGGACGGCTACAACTCCACCCGGCTCTCCATGGCGCTGGCGGGGGTGCTGGAGGACTACGAGATGCCCGACGGCTACACCTGGGAGATGGCCGGCGAGTATGAGACGGTCATCTCCATGATGACCCAGATGATCGAGATGCTGGCGCTGGGCCTGCTCTTCGTTTACCTGGTCATGGTGGCCCAGTTCCAGAGCCTCCTGAGCCCCTTCATCATCCTGTTCACCGTCCCTCTGGCCTTCACCGGCGGTATGTTCGGCCTGATGGCCTTTGGCGAGCAGCTGTCCCTCCTGAGCATGATCGGCTTCCTGGTGCTGATGGGTACGGTGGTGAACAACGGCATTGTGTTTGTGGACTACACCAACCAGCTTCGGATAGGCGGCATGGCGAAGCGGGCGGCCCTGATTGCCACCGGCAAGACCAGGATGCGCCCCATCCTGATGACCGCCCTGACCACCATCCTGGCCATGGGCAGCATGATTTTCTCCACCGGCATCAGCGCGTCTCTGACCAGAGGCATGGCCATCGTGGTGGCCTTCGGTCTGGCCTACGCCACCCTGATGACCCTGTTTGTGGTGCCGGTGATGTACGACCTGCTGTACCGCAGGCAGCCCAGGGAAATCGACGTGGGGGACGACACCATTGACGACGTGCCGGACGACGCGGCGGAGTTCCTCCGGCAGGCCAGGGCCGAAGAAGCGGCCAGGGCCGGAGAGTAAAAAGCGATAATAGAAAGCGAAAACCGTGGGCGCGAGGCCCACGGTTTTCGTTTTGGCAAAAAGCTGCTCCCTCCGTAGGATATGGAGGGAGCAGCGCTAACGGTTGTGCTGTGAAGCGTCAGGCAGGGCGCTTAGCCGCGGGTGTGGACGTGCCAGATGTTGTTGGCGTAGTCGTGAATGGAGCGGTCAGCGGCGAACTTGCCGGACTTGGCGATGTTGACCAGCGCCATCTGGTTCCAGTGGCGGCTGTCGCTGTAGGCGGTGACGATTTTGTTCTGCATATAGCGATAGCTCTCGAAGTCCGCCAGCAGCAGGTAGTTGTCCGCCGTGTAGCCCTGGCCGAAGAGCAGGCTGTTGGTGATGTCCTGATAGCTCTTGCCGTCGGAGAAGCCGGAGTTCAGCTTGCCGATGACCCGCTGAATGACGGGGCTGGCGTTGTAGTACTCATAGGAGTTGTACCCGGCGGCCTTCTTATCGGCCACCTCCTCAGCGGTCAGACCGAAGATGAAGATGTTGTCGTCGCCCAGAAGCTGGTGCATCTCCACATTGGCGCCGTCCTCGGTGCCGATGGTCACGGCGCCGTTCATCATAAACTTCATGTTGCCGGTGCCGGAGGCCTCCTTGCCGGCGGTGGAAATCTGCTCGGAGATCTCGGCGGCGGGCATCAGCTTCTCCGCAATGGACACCCGGTAGTTCTCAATGAAGAACACCTGGAGCTTGCCCTTGCAGCGGGGGTCGTTGTTGACCTCATAGGCCACGGAGTTGATCAGCTCGATGATGCGCTTTGCCATATAGTAGGCGGAAGCGGCCTTGGCGGCGAACAGGAAGGTGTGGGGGACGATGTCCTCCCCGTCCTGAATCTGCTGATACAGGTGGATGATATTCATCACGTTCAGCAGCTGGCGCTTGTACTCATGGAGGCGCTTGGACTGCACGTCAAAGATGGCGTCGGTGTTTAGGCTGTAGCCATACTCCCGCTTGCAGTAGGCGGCGAAGGCGTCCTTATTGGCCTTCTTGATTTGGCCCAGGCGGTCCAGCACGGCGGCATCGTCCTTCCCCTTCAGGAAGTCCTCCAACTTATTGGGCTGGAGCAGATACTCGTCGCTGCCGTTGACCTCGCAAATCAGGTTGTGCAGTTCGGGGTTGATTTCGGCCAGCCAGCGGCGGTGATCCACGCCGTTGGTGACGTTGGTGAACTTATTCGGGGTGCGGAGGAAGGCGGTGTGGAACACATCGTCCTTCAAAATCTGGCTGTGCAGCTCGGCCACGCCGTTGACGGCGAAGCAGGTGGCGACGCACAGGTTGGCCATCCGCACGTCCCCGTCCCAGACGATGGCCAGCTCGCGGGCCTTGGCCTCGTCATTGTGGAAGTAGGCGCGGACCTCTTTCAGGTAGCGCTCGTTGATTTCACAGATGATTTGCCAGCAGCGGGGCAGCAGGGCGATAATCAGATCCTGGGACCAATGCTCCAGCGCCTCAGCCAGCACGGTGTGGTTGGTGTAGGCCACGGTGCGGGTGACGATGCTCCAGGCCTCGTCCCAGCCGAAACCGTTCTCATCCATCAGGATGCGCATCAACTCAGGAATGACCAGGGTGGGATGGGTGTCGTTGATTTGAATGACGTGCTTCTCCGCAAAGTTGCGCAGGGTGCCGTACTGAGCCTTATGCTTGCGGACGATGGACTGCACCGTGGCGGAGACGAAGAAGTACTGCTGCTTCAAACGGAGCATCTTGCCCTCGTAGTGGTCGTCAGCAGGGTACAGCACCTTGGCGATGACCTCGGCGTTGGCCCGCTCCTCCACGGCCTTCAGGTACTCGCCGGAGGAGTAGTACTGCATATCCTCCCGGACGGGGCTCTTCGCGTCCCACAGCCGGAGGGTGTTGACGTGGTCGGTCTTGTAGCCGGCGATGTTCATGTCCATGGGGACGGCCAGCACGGTGGTGCCGCCCACATAGTCCACGGTGAACTTGCCGTCCTCGTTCAGGTAGGTCTTGACCTCGCCGCCGAAGCGAACGGTCTCCGCTTCGTCCCGCTTGGGCACCAGCCAGGCGTCGCCCAGCTCCAGCCAGTCGTCAGACAGTTCCTCCTGGCGGCCGTCAATGATCTTCTGCCGGAACATACCCAGCTGATAGCAGATGGAGTAGCCGGTGGCGGGGATCTCCTCGGTGGTCATGGAGTCCATATAGCAGGCAGCCAGGCGGCCCAGGCCGCCGTTGCCCAGGGAGGCGTCCGGCTCCAGCTCGAAGATCTCGGCGGGGTCGAAGCCCATCTCACTGATGGCATCCTTCAGCTGGGGCAGAACGCCCAGATTGTAGGAGTTCTTCATCAGGGAGCGGCCCACCAGGAACTCCATGGAGAGGTAATGCACCTCCCGGGCGTTGATGGAGCGGTTATAGTTGACGGTATCGATATGGTTGCTGCTCATAATATCCCGCAGCACCATGGCGCAGGCCTTGAATACCTGCACCTTGGAGGCCACCTGAGGAGTGCGGCCAAAGTTGCGGCGCAGCTTGCCCTCGATCAGGGCGGACAGTTCATATTTCGAGTATTCACGCATAAATTCCAGTCCTCCAATTTGAGTCTTGTGATGCGAAGGGGCTGCCCCATTGCCGGAGCGGCGGAACTCGGATGCCGCTTACAGCCTTCACATCGGGGGAAAACGATTCATGTTACAGGTGCGCAGCATACTGCTGCTTTGAAAATTTTAGCATAAATGGGGTGAAATGTCAATCTTTCCTGCCAGAGCAACCGGTTGAGAATGGATAATTTTTAAGGAAAACGGCCTGTTTCTATGTGAAAAATGCCAAAAAATGACGTTTTTGAAAAATAACCGGGGCGGCGCAGCGCTGCGCCGCCCCGGTCAGGCCCCGCGTCAATGCAGCACAGAGCTGACGCTTTCCGCGGTAAACTGTTGGGTGTAAAGCCGGTAATAGGCCCCTCTGGCCGCCATCAGCGCCTGATGGGTGCCACGCTCGATGATTTCGCCGTCCTTCACCATCAGAATCACGTCTGCGTCCCGGATGGTGGACAGGCGGTGGGCGATGATGAAGCTGGTGCGGCCCCTGGTCATCTCGGCGATGGCGGACTGAATGAGCTGCTCGGTCAGGGTGTCGATGGAGGAGGTGGCCTCGTCCAGCACCAGGATGCGGGGGTCGGACAGGATGGCCCGGGCGAAGCTGAGAAGCTGCTTCTCCCCGGTGGAGAGGAGGTCGCCCCCCTCGCCCACCTGGCTGTCGTACCCATGCTCCATGCGGGCAATGATCTGGTCGGCGCAGACCAGCTTGCAGGCCCGCTGTATCTCCTCCAGCGTGGCGTCCGGGTTGCCGTAGCGCAGGTTCTCCAGCACGGTGCCGCTGAACAGATGGGGCTGCTGGAGGACATAGCCGATGTTGCTGTGGAGCCAGAGCTGACTCCGCTCCCTGGCGTCCCGCCCGTCGATGAGGATGGCTCCCTCCGTCGGCTCGAAGAACCGGCAGACCAGGTTCACCAGGGTGCTTTTCCCCGCGCCGGTCTCCCCCACGATGGCCACCCGGGTACCCTGGGGGACGGTCAGATTGAAGTGGGAGAGGATGGTCTCCTCCCCGTCAGGGTAACGGAAGGTCACGTCCCGGAACGCTACGTCGCCGTAGAGGGGTTCCCAGTTCTCCCGCCTGGGGTGGAGGGAGTCCCCGTATTTTGCGATGACCTCCGGGGTGTCTGCCACGTCGGGCTGGGTGTTCAGTAGCCGCTCCACCCGCTCAATGTTCACCTGGGCGCTGACCAGGCTTTGCAGCGATTCCACGATGCCCTGCACCACGTCCCCCACGCTGAGGGCGTAGGTGGTGAAGGCGGACAGGGTGCCCAGCGCCAGCAGCCCCTCCATATTCAGCACGCCGCCCCGCCACAGCATCAGGGCCAGCCCCACGTTTCCGGCGAAGATGACGATGGCCTGGAGGGTGCCCCGGTAGTGGTTGGTTCTCACGCTGGCATGGTACATGGCGACGGTGTCCGCCTGGAAGGTGTCCTCCATCTTTTCCTCCGCTACCAGGGTTTTGATGGTCTTGGCCCCGGTGATGCCCTCGTTGTAATCGGCGGTGATGCGGCTGTTGATTTCCCGCACCCGGCGGTTCATGGTGGTCAGGTGCCGCTGGAAGTAGGCGCAGGCTGCCACTTCAATGGGGACCAGCGCCAGCATGACCAGCCCCAGCTGCCAGCTCAGGCGCAGCATCACGATGAGCATGAACACCAGGTAGCCGCCGTCCCAGAGAACCAGGTCCATCAGGCTCCAGGTGGCCACCGCGCCGATGCGCCCCACGTCGGAGATGAGGCGGGAGTGGATATAGCCCACGCCGTTCTGGTTATAGTAGCTGATGGACAGGGTTTGCAGGTGGTCAAAGAGCTTCCTGCGGATGCTGTAGTCCAGCACCACTTCGATTTTGTTGGCGGCATAGGTGCAGTAATAGTTGATGCCCAGCCGCACCACCAGCACCAGCAGATAGGTCAGCAGGAAGGGCGTCAGGGTGTCCAGGGTACCCTGGCCGATGAAGTGGTCGATGGCGTAGCGCTGAAACAGGGGGATGGCCGCCTCCAGCACGCTGCCCAGCAGGCCGGTGAGCACCGTCAGTGCCAGCAGCGTCTTTTGCTCCATCCAGAAGGGGAGCAGGAAGCCCAGGCCGAAGAAGGGGCGCTTCTTCGTTGGGGTATGGGCTTTGTCAGCCACAGGAATCCGCCTCCTCCCACTGGGCTTGCAGGGTGTAGATTTGTTTGTACAATCCGTCCTGGGCCAGCAGCGTCTCGTGGGTGCCCTGCTCTACGATGCGGCCCTTGTCCAGCACGATGATTTGGTCCGCCGCCATCAGGGTGGAGATGCGGTGGGAAATCAGGATGCAGGTGGAGGAACCCATGCTCTCCTGCAAGGCGGCCCGGATTTTGGCGTCCGTCTCCGCATCCACGGCGGAGAGGGAGTCGTCAAAGACCATGATAGGGGCCTTTTGCAGCAGCATACGGGCGATGGCGGCCCGCTGCTTCTGGCCGCCGGACAGGGTAACGCCCCGCTCCCCAACCATGGTATCGTAGCCGTGGGCGAAGGCGTCCACGGCCTCCTCCAGGCAGGCGGTGCGGGCGGCCTCCCGGATGTCGGACAGGGAGCAGTCCCCCCGGGCGGCCAGGCCGATATTCTCCGACAGGGTGCGGCTGAACAGCATAGGCTCCTGAAGCACCATGCCCACGTTCCGGCGCACCCAGGATGCCTCCATTTTGGCGATGTCCATCCCGCCTATGGTAATCGTGCCGCAGCCCTCCGGCAGGTCATAGAGCCGATCCAGCAGGTGCATCAGGGTACTTTTGCCGCTGCCGGTAGTGCCCAGGATGCCCAGGGTGGCCCCGGCGGGGACGGTGAAGGTGATGTCCTCCAGCAGCAGGGGGCAGTTGGGGTAGTGAAAGCTGACGTGGTCAAAGACGATGTCCCCGTTCATGGGCAGGGTCAGGGCCTCCGGCGGGTCCCGCTCCTCCTGGGCAGACATGATCTCATAGATACGGTTGATGGAGACCCCTGCCTTGCTCATCTCACTGAGGATGCGCCCCATCTGGCGGGTGGGCTGCTGAATCAGCGTGATGTAGGAGAGGACGGCCAGCAGGGAACCCAGGGTCAGCTGCCCATGGACGGCCATCACCGTGCCGATGGTCAGCACCAGCAGCAGCTGCAAGCCGCCCAGCAGCATATTCCCCTCAAAAAAGGCGCTCATGTACACGCCGAAGCGAACCCACAGGTCGGTGGACCTCCGGGACTGCCGGTCAAACCGCGCCCGCTCATACTCCTCCCGGCCAAAGGCCCGCACTACCCGGACGCCGGTGAGATTTTCCTGGGCGATGGTGGACAGCTCGCCGTCCGCCTCGTCGCAGAGCTGGAACTGCCGCCCCAGCTTCCGCCGGAAGAGGATGGAATAGGCCAGCAGAATCGGCTCCGTGACCAGGGCCACCAGCGCCAGGGGAAGGTTCTCCCCAAACAGGAAGGCCAGCGCCGCCACAATAGTGACGATGCAGTTCAGCAGATTGGACAGTTGGTTGGACAGGAACTCCTTCACCAGCTCGATGTCCGTGGTGCAGCGCTGAATGATGTCGCCGGTGTGGTGGCTCATGTGCCAGGAGAAGGGGAGGCGCTCGATGTGGCGGAAGGTCTGGTTCCGCATGGCGCGGACGAAGCCCTCGCCCCCCTTGGCAATCAGCATCACATAGAGGTACCGCAGCAGCCCGCTGAGCAGCCCCAGCCCGGCCACCGCCAGCGCCACCAGCCACAGGTTCTCCCGCAGCATTTCCCGGCCTCCCAGCCCGGCCAGCCAGCCCTCTACAAAGGCGGGGAGGGCGCTTTCCTCTGTGCCGATGATGCTGTCCACGGTGTACTGCACCGCCTGGGGGCTGAGCATGGTGCAAAGCGCCCGTCCCAGCAGCGCCGCCACCGCCAGCAGGAACCACCGCTTGCTGCCCTTCAAAAAGGCAAACAGCATATCCAGTTTGGACGTTGCCTGCGTCATTTTTATCCCTCCGTTCTTTTTGTGGGCTGAATGTTTAGTTTAGCACAGTTTCCCGGTTTTCGCAACCGCTTCGCGGAAAAAAGCATGGGAATCAAGATTTTGGTCAAGTGTACCAAAGAAATCCCTCAGTCAGCTTCGCTGACAGCTCCGCCGTCAGACGGCATTTCCGCTGCGCTTCCTACCCTTTCAGGGCAATGTCATCAATTTAAGGGGATTACGCTCCTTGGGCAAGGATACTATAAGGAAATAAAGCGTTTGCCCTCCCGGCGGGCCCCATTTCTTGCTCCGCCAAGAAATGGGGGAAAGAAGGCGGCTTAAGG
>JAJQEV010000067.1 GCA_021201475.1 Clostridiales bacterium | reverse complement strand
GAAGCCACTTTGAACCGAAGTGATTTGTGCATCTTTCGCTCTGCTTATCCAATGGTGGAAATTTATCGCAAGTCGCCGAAGTGCATTTGTTCATAGGTTTCCTGGATGCGGAGCTCTGACGATCCGGTTGCGCTGTTTCCCAAGATTTAAAGCCGTTGAATTACGATGCGTTATATTTTTCACATCCATACAAAACGTTTTGCAGGAAGGTGCGTTTTACCGTCTATAAACAGCAGAATGGCAATCCTTTCCGGCCGCCTGTAGCGGCCGGAAGGCCCATTGGCTCAGTCGATATTGACCAGCTGATACGCCCGGCTGCCAAAGCCCAGGGCTGCGGCAGCCTCTACAGTGTGGATGCCGTTGCGGCTCTCGATGCGCTCCAGCAGGTGATCCCGCCCCGGGTCGTCGGAGGCGTACACCAGGTCCAGGCAGGCCTGATCCAGGGCGATGGGGTCGGTGGAGGCCAGGGTGCCGATGTCCGCCATGGCGGGGTCCTCCGCCACGGCGCAGCAGTCGCAGTCCACCGACATGTTGCACATGGTGTTGATGAATAAAATCCTGCCGTCAAAGTAGTGCATGACGGAGCAGGCGGCATCCGCCATGGACTCCAGGAAGGAATCATGGTCGGCAGTCCAAATCTCCTCCTCCACACCGGCCCCGTGGATATAGGCCTTGCCGTGAGAGGAGGCGATGCCGATGGAGATGTTCTTCAGCGCGCCGCCGAAGCCTCCCATGGGGTGCCCCTTGAAGTGGGATAGCACCAGCATGGAGTCGTACTTCGTCAGGTTCTTGCCCACATAGTTCTTCCGGATGCGCTTGCCCTCCGGGATGTCCAGGACAATCTCGCCGTCCTCGTCCATGATGTCCACCGGAGCGATGTCTGTCCAGCCGTGGAGCTTCATGGTCTCCCAGTGGGCCTGGGTGGTGTTGCGCTTGCCCTCGTAGGCGGTGTTGCACTCTACGATGGTGCCGCCCACATGGTCGATGATGGGCTTGTAAAAGGCGGGACGAATAAAGTTCTGATTCCCCACCTCTCCGGAGTGGAGCTTGACGGCGACGTTCCCCGGCAGGGGCCGGGCCAGAAGCTCATACAGGCCGATGATGCGCTGAGG
This sequence comes from Clostridiales bacterium, assembly GCA_021201475.1. Lineage (GTDB taxonomy): Bacteria > Bacillota > Clostridia > Oscillospirales > Oscillospiraceae > Onthomonas. The sequence continues at coordinate 19,235 of JAJQEV010000067.1, read as the reverse complement.
CGTGATCTCTTTCGTAAAGTAAACCGTTGACTGCATGGTGCTACCTCCATCTTCGTTGTGCGGCATCGCCGCTTCTTTGCTGTTTTCAGTATAGCATAAACGGGCACAGGGCTGCAAGCCCTTTTCCACGGAAGGAGGCGGCGCATCCCGTAGGACGCTGTGTGCGGAAAACCGGAAAAACTTTTCCTTTTTTTCATTCTTCTCTTGCAATTTTGACCGTTCTTTTCTATAATTTTAAACAGAGAGACTATGGACAGAAGGAAGGGAATCGCTTGATTCGGATTGCATTGGTGGATGACGAACTGGAGCAACTGGAGCAGTTTCATCAGTACCTCGCTCAGTATCAGGAGGAGCGGCAGGTGGAGGTGGAAGCGGTGGACTTCCCCGATGGGGATGAATTTCTGGAGCGCTATCAAACCCCCTTTGACATTGTGCTGATGGACGTGCAGATGCGCTTTCTGGACGGCATGACCACGGCGGAGCGGCTGCGGGAAATCGACCCTGCGGTGATCCTCATTTTCATCACCAATATGCCCCAGTACGCCATCCGGGGCTATGCGGTGGACGCGCTGGACTATGTGCTCAAGCCGGTGTCCTACTTCGCCTTTGCCCAGCGGCTGGACCGGGCCATCCAGCGGCTTGGCAGGCGGGAGCGGCATTATATCACCCTCCAGGTCAGAGGCGGCGTGCAGAAACTGGACGTGATGCAGATTTACTATGTGGAGAGCCAGAAGCACGACCTGCTGTTTCACACCTCCGGCGGGGTCTACACCACCCGGGGCACCATGAAGTCGGCGGAGACGCTGCTGGCGGACTATCCCTTCTTCCGCTGCAACAAGTGCTACCTGGTGAACCTGGAACACGTTGACAGCATTCGTGAGAACGAGGCCATGGTAGAGGGTACGCCGCTGGTGGTGAGCCGGGGCCGCCGGAACGACTTTATGACGGCCCTGGCCGCCTATGTGGGGGGCGCGATGTGACCATGGACGTGGAAACGGTGACGACCATAACCGACATCCCCCGGTGGTGTACCGCCCTGGCGGAGTGGCTGGCCTGCGTGGTCTATATCAGCCAGTGCAGGACGAGCCTGACCAGGGGCAGGCGCTGGCTGCTGGCAATCGGGATGCTGTGTCTCCAGGTCTTGTTTATGGAGCTGACGGAGGTGGTGCTCCTGTGGCTGTGGGTGCCCTGTATGCTGGTGGCCATCGGGCTGATGATGCTGTTCATCTACCTCAGCTGCGACATCCGCCCTATCACGGCGGGGTATTACTGCGTCCGGGCCTTCCTGCTGGCGGAGTTGGCCGCTTCCCTGGCGTGGCAGCTGTACTGCTACAACGTCGGCAACCAGGAGGAAGAGGTGCTGTCGCTGGAGATTCTGTACACAGTTGTGGTTTACAGCGCAGCATTCGGCTTCATCTGGTATCTGGAGAAGTACTGGCTCACCGGCAGCCATGACGACCAAATCAACTGGCGGGAGTTGGTTCCCGCCGTCATCATCGGCGTGGCGGTGTTTGCCGTCAGCAACCTGAGCTTTTACTACAGCAACAGCCCATTTAGCAGCACCGTGGTGTCGGACATTCACAGCATCCGCACCCTGGTGGATTTGAGCGGCGTGGCGCTGCTGTACGCTTTCCACATTCAGCGGGCCAGCCTCCGGGCCAGGTACGAGGTGGAGACGCTGAACACCCTCCTGCAAAGCCAGTACGCCCAGTACTGCCAGTCTAAGGAGAGCATTGAGCTGGTGAACCGGAAGTACCACGATTTGAAGCATCAAATCACCGTCCTCCGGCAGGAGCCGGACGCGGCGGCCCGCAGCGCCTACCTGGACCAGATGGAGGAGGACATCCGCAGCTATGAGGCCCAGAACAAGACGGGCAACGGCGTGCTGGACACCATCCTCACCGGCAAGACCCTCCAGTGCCAGGAGAACCATATCGCCATCACCTGCGTGGCCGACGGCCACCTCCTGGACTTTATGGACACCATGGACATCTGCTCCATCTTCGGCAATGCCCTGGACAACGCCATTCAGTACGAGCAGACCCTGCCGGATGTGGAGCGGCGGGCCATCCGCCTCTCTGTGTCCCAGCAGAAGCAGTTCGTGCTGATTCACATCGCCAACTTCTTCGAGGGGACGCTGGACTTTGAGGACGGCATCCCCCAGACCACCAAGGGCGACCGGGCCTTCCACGGCTACGGGGTGAAGAGCATCCGCGCCGCCGCCGAGAAATATCGCGGCTCCTGCTCCGTGGAAGTGGAGCAAAGCAGCTTCTGCCTGAAGCTGCTCATCCCCCTGCCCCAGGGGGGCAATTCATAATCTGTTCATTTCTAAGCGCCTGTTTTTTGATGATTTCTACAAAAAGCAGGCGCTTTCTTTTTGCATTCTGCACAATATGTTTGCAGTTTGTGCCAAATATTTGCAAGTTGTGCCGCATCGCCCATTTTAGAAAAACAATCTGCTATAATGGCAATCACAAGCTGCGGGGGAAGGGAAGCACTCCGCGGCGAGTCACGGGCCGCAGGGAAGGGAAGCCTCTGCGGCCCCCTATGGCAGACCCTGTCCCGCTGCCGCAGGGCCAGCCGACCTCTCGCAAACTCGGCAGCAGAATGTTATTAAGGAGGAAACACATAAAAATGCTAAATCTCATTGTCTCACTGCTCACCCCGATTCTGAGCAGCATGGGCGTCAGCGCGGCAGATGTGCAGTCCTATGTGGAGCTCTGCGGCAGCTATGTCTATGCTATCCTGATCCTGTTGGTCGTGATGATCGTGGTGATGGTCGTGGCTCACTTCGTCGTGAAGAAGGGCACCCGCCATGTGGTGCGCTGGACTGCCGGTGTCGCCTTTGTCCTGGCCGTGGTCCTGATTGCCAACCTGATCTGCTACGGCCCCCTGTACAGCAACGTATCCGTCATTCTGAATGGCGGCGGCGTGGAGTTGTCCGATGAAACCGTGGAAGCCAGCTCCGCCATCGTGCAGGAACTGGGCGAGGAAGGTATGGTTCTGGTGAAGAACGACGGGCTGCTTCCCCTGTCTGACACCACCAACCTGAACGTCTTCGGCTGGGCTTCCACCAACCCCATCTATGGCGGCACCGGTTCCGGCTCCTCCAGCACGGAGAGCAACGTCAGCATTCTCCAGTCCCTGGCTGATGCCGGTTTCACCACCAACGACACCCTGACCCAGATGTACACCGACTATTGCGCCGAGCGGCCTGAGGTCGGTATGTCCGTGCAGGATTGGACGCTTCCCGAACCGACTGCTGACTACTACACCGATGAAATCATGGAGGAGGCCAAGGAGTTCTCCGACACCGCCGTCATCGTCATTGGCCGCTCCGGCGGCGAGGGCGCTGACCTGCCCACCGACATGAACGCCGTCATCAACGGCACCTACAACATCGCCAGCGATGTTTCCGTCGTGCCGGACAGCTACGGCTACACCAACGCTTCCTACACCAACAACGGCGACTATGACGACTTCGACGAGGGCGAGCACTATCTGGAGCTGTCCAACACCGAGGAAGCCATGGTGGAGCTGGTCTGCTCCAGCTTCGACAACGTTATCATTATTGTCAACGCCAACAACACCATGGAGCTTGGCTGGGTGGACGAGTATGATTCCATCAGCGCGGTCATCCTGGCCCCCGGCGCTGGCGTGTCCGGCTTCACCGCTCTGGGTGAGATCCTGAACGGCACCGTCAACCCCTCCGGCAAGACTGCCGACACCTTCGTGAAGGATCTGACCGCTACCCCCACCTGGAACAATGCGGGCGCCTTCAACTACACCAACATCTCCGACCTTCAGGAGGCCAACGCCGCCGCTGACGGCGCCTATCAGGGCACTGCGGCCTTCGTGGACTATGTGGAAGGCATCTATGTCGGCTACAAGTATTATGAGACCGCCTCTGACGACGGGGTCATCAACTATGACGACTATGTGCAGTATTCCTTCGGCTACGGCCTGAGCTACACCACCTTCGAGCAGGTCATTGAGAACTTCTCGGTGGACGACACCACCATCACCTTCGATGTCACCGTCACCAACACCGGCTCTGTGGCAGGCAAGGACGTGGTAGAGGTCTACTACACCCCGCCCTACACCAACGGCGGCATTGAGAAGGCTTCCGTGAACCTGGTGCAGTATGCCAAGACGGACAGCCTGGACGCCGGAGCCTCTCAGACCATCTCCTTCTCCATCAATCTGGAAGATTTGGCCTCCTATGACTCCGAGTGCATCAAGACCGAGAACGGCGGCTACATCCTGGAGGCCGGTGACTACACCATCTCCATCCGCTCCGACTCCCACACCGTCCTGGACGAGGCTTCCTTCACCCTGGACGCTGACATTGACTACAGCGTGGATGGCCGTTCCTCTGACGGCGCTGTCGCCACCAACCAGTTCGAGGATTACTCCGCTGGCGACGTGACCTACCTGTCCCGCGCTGACGGCTTCGCCAACTACGACGAGGCTACCGCCGCCCCCACCGCTGAGGACTATGAGATGGACGACGAGACCCTGGCCGCTGTGGAGTTGAGCATGGTCGCCACCTACGATTCCACCCTCTATGATGATGACAGCGACGAAATGCCCACCACCGAGGCTGACAACGGCCTGACCCTGTCCGACCTGACTGGCCTGGACTATGACGACGAGCTGTGGGACGACCTGCTGGATCAGATGTCCGTGGACGAAATGATTACTCTGGTCTGCCTGGGCGGCTGGCAGACGGCTGAAGTCACCTCCGTTGGCAAGGTCGCCACCAGCGACTGCGACGGCCCCGCTGGCCTGAACAACTTCCTGACCGGCGCACAGGGCACCGCCTTCGGCACCGAGGTGCAGATGGCTCAGACCTGGAACACCGAGCTGGCCTACCGTCTTGGCGAGGCAATGGGCACCGAGTATGCCGAGGTGGACAACTACGGCTGGTATGGCCCCGCCATGAACACCCACCGCTCCGCCTTCGCTGGCCGTAACTTCGAGTATTACTCCGAGGACGGCGTGCTGGCCGGTTACTTCACCGCGGCCCAGGTCAACGGCGCTGCCAGCAAGGGCGTGTATGCCTACATCAAGCACTTCGCCCTGAACGACCAGGAGACCAACCGCTGCGCCGTTCTGCTGACCTACTCCAACGAGCAGGCCATCCGTGAGATTTACCTGAAGCCCTTCGAGATTTGCGTCAAGAACTATACGGGCACCGGCCTGGCCGTCATGTCCTCCTTCAACTGGATCGGCACCGTTCCCTGCGGCGCCAACGGCAACCTGCTGAACAACGTCCTCCGGGACGAGTGGGGCTTCGTGGGCTTCGTGGAGACCGACTATGACGGCGGCTACGGCTACATGATCGCTGACCACAGCGTCCGCAACGGCAACGACCTGATGCTGGGCTTCACCGTCAACACCGGCGACAACGAGTTCACCAACCTGAGCGCTACCGTCGTGCAGGATTTGCGCCAGGCCAGCAAGAACATCCTCTATGTGGTCGGCAACAGCGGCTACTACACCAACGCCACTGAGGACAGCGGCATGAGCGGCATGACCAAGCTGTTCCTGACCATCGACATTATCGCCGTCGTGGTTCTGGTGGCGATTGAAGCCATCGTGATCATCCGCTGGCTGAAGAAGCGCAAGAAGGTCTCCTGACCCTCTGACTGCCTCTTAGGCTTGTAACGCATCCACCCAACCGGCCTCCCCCTCCGTGGGGAGGCCGGTATACCGGCACCCTGCCCCCAGGTGAGGCAAGACCCGGCAGCCCGGCGGGGCCGAGCTGCGCGGTGTTGTCTTAACTGTAACGGACGACTGATACAACTGAGTAATTCTATAGAGGAAAGGAAAGATATTATGAAACATCAGGACATCATCTCCAAAATGACACTGGAGCAGAAGTGCTACCTGCTCTCCGGCCGGGACTTCTGGGCCACCCGGTCTGTTGACAGTGCGGGCGTCCCCAGCATCAGCCTGTCCGACGGCCCCCACGGCATCCGCAAGCAGGAGGGCGCAGGCGACCAGTTGGGTCTGAACGGCTCTGTCCCCGCTACCTGCTTCCCCACCGCCGCCACCATGGCCAACAGCTGGGACCCGGTGCTGGGCGAGGAAATGGGCCAGTACCTGGGCGAGGAAGCCGCCGTGCAGGATGTGGCCGTCCTCCTCGGCCCCGGCCTGAACATCAAGCGCTCCCCCCTGTGCGGCCGGAACTTTGAGTATTTCAGCGAGGACCCCTACCTGGCCGGTAAGATGGCCGCCGGTTACATCCGGGGCATCCAGTCCAAAGGCATCTCCGCCTGCCCCAAGCACTTCGCCGCCAACAACACCGAGCTGCGCCGGATGGCCTCCGACTCCGTGGTGGATGAGCGCACCCTGCGGGAGATTTACCTGACCGGCTTTGAAATCGCCGTGAAGGAAGGCAAGGCCCGGAGCCTCATGTCCTCCTACAACATGGTGAACGGCGTCTACGCCAACGAGAACTATCACCTCCTCCAGGAGATTCTCCGGGACGAGTGGGGCTTTGACGGCTTCGTGGTGTCCGACTGGGGCGCATCCAATGACCATGTGGCGGGCGTCCGCGCCGGTTCCCACCTGGAAATGCCCACCACCGGCGGCGACTCCGATGAGGAACTGATTCAGGCCGTGAAGGATGGCCGCATCTCTGAGGACATCGTGAACACCCGTGTGGACGAGATCCTGGACGTAATCCTGCCCACCCGCGCCGCCTGCGACGCCGTCAAGGGCACCAGCTTTGACGTGGAGGCCCATCACGCCATGGCGCAGAAGGCTAGCGAGCAGTCCATCGTCCTGCTGAAGAATGAGGAGAACATCCTGCCTCTGAGCAAGGGCGCCAAGGTGGCCGTCATTGGTGAGTTCGCCCAGAAGGCCCGCTATCAGGGTGCAGGCTCCTCCGTGGTAAACTGCACCAAGTTGGATCACGCCATGGATGTCATCGACAACTTTGACCTGGACGTGGTGGGCTTCGAGGCCGGTTATCCCCGCACCGGCGCAGGCGATCCCGCCATGGAGCAGAAGGCGGTGGAGCTGGCCAAGAAGGCGGACGTGGTGCTGCTGTACATCGGCCTGGACGAGATTTCCGAGTCCGAGGGTCTTGACCGCTCCCATATGCGGCTGCCCCAGAGCCAGATCAGCCTGATTCACGCCGTCAGCAAGGTAAACCCCAACGTGGTGGCGGTGATGAGCGCCGGTTCCGCTGTGGAGATGCCCTGGTTGAACGAGTGCAAGGCGCTGATTCACGGCTATCTGTGCGGCCAGGCCGGCGCAGCCGCCGTGCTGAAGGCCATCATGGGCGAGGTGAACCCCTCCGGCAAGCTGTCTGAGAGCTATCCCCTGGAGTATTCCGACACCCCCAGCGCCCCCTACTTCCCCGCCAAGGAGCGCACAGTGGAGTATCGCGAGAGCCTGTATGTGGGCTACCGTTACTTTGAGACGGCGGGCGTCCCCGTCCTCTTCCCCTTCGGCTACGGCCTGAGCTACACCACCTTCGCCTACAGCGGCCTGACCGTCTCCGACAAGGAGGCCACCTTCACCCTGACCAACACCGGCGACCGGGACGGCGCAGAGGTGGCCCAGCTGTACGTCAGCGCCAAGTGCAAGGGCGTGTTCCGCCCCGCCAAGGAGCTGAAGGGCTTCCAGAAGGTGTTCCTGAAGGCCGGGGAGAGCAAGACCGTCACCATCCCCCTGGATGATAAGGCATTCCGTTACTTTAACGTCAAGACCAACCGGTTCGAGGTGGAATCCGGTGAGTATGACATCCTCATCGGCGCCAGCGTAGCCGATATTAAGCTCAGCGGCACCGTCACCGTCCAGGGCACCGACGCGGAGCTGCCCTATGACATGAGCAAGCTGCCCAGCTATGCCTCCGGCAAGATTACGAATGTCTCCGACCAGGAGTTCGAGACGCTGCTGGGCCGTCCCATCCCCGACGGACACTGGAGCGGCACCCTGCAGATGAACGACGCCATCTGCCAGCTGTACTACGCCAAGAGCCTGAAGGCCCGTCTGGTCTACAAGATTCTGACCTCCATGCTGAACAAGAGCATTGAGAAGGGTGAGCCAGACCTGAACATCACCTTCATCTACAATATGCCTTTCCGCGCCATCGGCAAGATGGCGGGCGGTATGTGTTCTCAGTCCATGTGTGAGGGCATCCTGACCATCGTCAACGGCCATGCTATCGCCTTCTTCAAGGGTCTCGGCAAAATCATCGGCGGCTTCTTCCGTCAGCTGAGCATTAAGAAGAAGGCAGACGGTATGCACTGATTTGAAAGGAGAAAGCATCTATGAAAGAAAAACTGATGGGTACCTGGAACGGCTTTTGTGAGAAGCACCCCAAGGCTGGCGAGTGGATTCGGAAGGGCGGATTGTTCGTCATTTTCAGCTATGTGGTGACCTTCCTGAAGATGCTGCTGCTGATGTTCCTGCCTGACGTTTACGAGGGCATCGTAGGCGATGCAGAGTGGCTCTGGCCCAATATCCCGGTGACCGTGCTGGGCGTAGATTTCAACCTGGCCATCATCGGCAACTCCCTGGCCAGCGGCGGCCTGGCCTACACCCTGGCCAACCTGACCACCATTTTCCTGGGCGAGTGCGTCAACTTCCCCCTCCAGCGCAACGTGACCTTTAAGAGCCACGGCCCGCTGGCGCCTCAGATCGGTATGCATCTGCTGGCCACCATCGCCGTGTTCCTGGTGATGAATCTGTTCACCTGCGTCTGGAACCCGGTGGTCATCGCCCTGATTGCCAACGATGCCCTGCGCAATACCGTCCAGAGCCTCGTCACCACCATCGTGACCGGCGGCGTGGCTATGGTCATCATCTTCGCCGTGGACAACACCATCTTCGCACCCGGCTGGGGCGAAGGCAAGGCGGACAAGTAAGCGTTTTCGCGTTCCCATACGCGGTGGGCTGACAGCGGCCCATCACAGGGCGGCGGGTCTCCGATCCGGAGGCCCGCCGCTTTTTTGCACTTCTGGCCCAAAGCAGAACGCAGCGCCAGAGCCTCGGAGAGGTTCTGGCGCTGCGGCAAGCGATGTGATGTTCCGAATGGCGGTTTACAGGGATTTCAGCTTTTCCAGGCAAGCCCGGCAAATCGTCTTCCCTTCAAACGTGACTACGTTCTCCGAACTGTCACAAAAGAGGCAGGACGGCAGATATTTCCGCAGTACGATTGAAGCGCCATCTACATAAATCTCCAGCGCATCCCGCTCGGCAATGTCCAGCGTTCTGCGCAGTTCGATTGGCAGCACGATTCGGCCCAATTCATCCACTTTGCGCACAATACCTGTTGATTTCATGCTTCCCCCTCCATTCATCAAAAATTTTCTTGTAATTTTGCTAGTTGTATTGTACATGATTTCCCATGGAAAGTCAAGAAAAAACGCGAAATATCGTTTGATGTTCTGAAAAAAGTTGCGGCTCCAGCGGCATGAACGCCACATCCGGCGCATAGGGTGGACAGGGTGATGAAACGATGGCAATGACGGTTCTTTGGGCGGCGATGATTGCCCTCAGCCTCCTGTGCGGCGGGGCCACCGGCTCCCTGGGGGCTGTCTCCGCAGCGGCGGCGGCGGGGGCCCAGGCGGCTGTGGAACTGTGCCTCTCCATGGCGGGGATGCTCTGCCTGTGGATGGGGGTGATGGAGGTCTTGCGCCGGTGCGGGATGCTGGAGGGGCTGCAGCGGTTGCTCCGCCCTGTGCTGGGGCGGCTTTTCCCGGAGGTGCGGGAGGACAGGGAGACGATGGCGCTGATTTCCGCCAACGTCTCTGCCAACCTGCTGGGGCTGGGCAATGCCGCCACCCCCCTGGGGATTCAGGCCACCCAGCGGATGGCCCGCAGCAGCCCCGGCGTGGCCTCCGACAGCCTGTGCCTCTTCGTGGTGTGCAACACGGCGTCCATCCAGCTGATCCCCACCACCATCGCCGCGGTGCGGAGCGCCGCCGGGTGCGAGACGCCCTTTGACATCCTGCCCTGCGTCTGGCTGACCTCCCTGGCGGCGCTGTGGGCAGGCATCGGCGCGGCGAAGCTGCTCCGGCGGATGGGGAGGAGGAAGCTATGACGCTGCTGACCGCCCTGCTGATGCCCTCCATCCTGCTGGTGGCGGCGGTGGCCGGCCTGGCGAAGGGGGTAGACGTTTATGGCGCGCTGGGGGACGGGGCGATGGAGGGGCTCAAGGTGCTGCTCCGCATCGTGCCGCCTCTGGTGGGGCTGATGACCGCCATCTATATGCTCCGGGCCTCCGGGGCCTTCGACCTGGCGGCGGAGGCCCTGGGCCCCGCCCTGAATGTGCTGGGCATCCCGGCAGAGACTATCGCCCTGGTGCTGCTGCGGCCTGTCAGCGGCAGCGGAGCCCTGGGGGTGGGGGCGGAGCTGATTACCGCCTACGGCCCCGACTCCCAAATCGGCCGCACGGCGGCGGTGATGATGGGTAGCACCGAGACCACCTTCTACACCGTGGCCGTCTACTTCGGCTCCGCCGGGATTCGGAACACCCGCTACGCCATCCCCGCCGCCCTCTGCGCTGACCTGACCGGCTTTGTGGTGGCCAACTGGACGGTGCGTATATTTTTCTGAAAAACAACACATACTCCCCCCTATCTGAAGGATACGGAGGAATCTCTATGACCAATCAGGAATATGGCGAGCTGGTCAACAGCATGTCGCCCCCGTCCCCGCTGGGGAAGGATCTGGTATGCGCCTTCTGCGTGGGCGGCGGCATCTGCTGCGTGGGCCAAGCGCTCCAGATGCTATACGCCCACTTCGGGCTGAGCAGGCAGGATGCGGGCACAGCCACATCCGTTTCGCTGATTTTTCTGGCCGCCCTGTTCACCGGCCTGAAGGTGTATGACCGCCTGGCCAAGCACGCCGGGGCGGGCACGCTGGTGCCGGTGACCGGCTTTGCCAACTCCATCGTCTCCCCGGCGATGGAGTTCAAGAGCGAGGGCTTCGTCACCGGTATGGCGGCGAAGATGTTCCAGATCGCCGGGCCGGTGCTGGTGTTCGGCATTGGCAGCAGCGTAATTTACGGGCTGATTTTATGCCTGCTCAGGGGGTGACGGGGATGGAGCAGCCCCTTCACGAGATGCCGCTAGGCTTCTCTATGAACCTGGCCATGGACGCTTCGGCCCTGGCCGCCTTCGGTCGTCTGCCCCGCTCGGAGCAAAACGCCGTGATCGAACGCAGCCGCCGCATTACCGACAAGGACGAGATGAAGCGGCTCATTCGCTCACTTTACCGCTGACCCCCCTTTGCGCAGGCCCCGGCTGACCGTCAGCGGTGCCTGCGCTGGTAGTTTGCCCTGTGCTGCCCGCCCCTCCCGGCATGGCAAAGATTGACAATCGCCCCCGACAAGGCTATACTAATTCCATAAGGAAACATCTGAACCCGGAAGTGGGAGGACAACCTGTTTTTGTTCCGGCCATGCTCTTTTACGGCAAATCTCACAGAAAGGGACGATGGTAGTATGACACTGAGAGACTTAAAGGTAGGGGCCTCCGCCACCATTTTGACGGTGGGCGGAGAAGGCGCCCTGCGGCAGCACTTTTTGGATATGGGCCTGATTCCCGGCACTGAGGTGACGGTGGTGAAATACGCCCCTATGGGCGACCCGCTGGAACTGCGGCTCCACGGCTATGACCTGACCCTACGGGTGGCGGACGCGGAGAAGATTCAGGTGGCGGAGGGCAAGCCTCACCCCGCCAAAACACCCTCCACAGCATGGCGGAAGGACATCCCCCACCCCGGCCTGGGGGAGGGCGGTAAGTACCACGAGAAGGCCACTGAGAACCCCCTCCCCAAGGGAGAGACCCTGACCTTCGCCCTGGTGGGCAACCAGAACAGCGGCAAGACCACCCTCTTTAACCGGCTCACCGGCTCCAACCAGCACGTCGGCAACTTCCCCGGCGTCACCGTGGACCGGAAGGACGGCGTTATCAAGGGTCACCCCAACACCATGGTCACCGACCTGCCGGGCATTTACTCCATGTCCCCCTACAGCAGCGAGGAGATGGTGACCCGCCAGTTCATCCTCCAGGAGAAGCCCAAGGGCATCATCAACATCGTGGACGCCTCCAACATCGAGCGGAACCTGTACCTGACGATGCAGCTGCTGGAGCTGAACGTCCCTATGGTCATTGCCCTGAACATGATGGACGAGGTGCGGGAGAACGGCGGCTCCGTCCGGGTGAACGAGATGGAGCAGCTGCTGGGGGTGCCCGTGGTGCCCATCTCGGCGGCGAAGGACGAGGGCATCGATGAACTGGTGCGCCACGCCCTCCATGTGGCCAACTATCAGGAGCGGCCCCGGAAGGCGGACTTTTGCAGCGCCAGCGACGAAGGCAGCGCAGTACATCGATGCGTCCACGGCATTATGCACCTCGTTGAAGATCACGCCCGCCGGGCGGAGATCCCTGTCCGCTTCGCCGCCTCCAAGCTGGCGGAGGGCGACCGGACGGTGCTGGAGGGCCTGGCCCTGGACCAGAACGAGACGGAAATGCTGGAGCATATTGTGCAGCAGATGGAGACGGAGCGGGGGCTTGACCAGGCGGCGGCCATGGCGGATATGCGCTTTCGCTTCATCCAGCGGGTCTGCGGCGAGACGGTGGTGAAGCCCCAGGAGAGCCGGGAGCACCGCCGCAGCCAGGCCATTGACCGGATTCTGACCGGCAAGTATACCGCCATCCCTGTGTTCGTCCTCATCATGGCGGCGGTGTTCTGGCTGACCTTCAACGTCATCGGGGCGTGGCTGTCCGACCTGCTGGAGCTGTTCATCGGCTGGCTCACCGACCTGGCGGACGCGGGGCTGACCGCATTGGAGGTCAACGAGGCCCTCCACTCCCTTATCATTGACGGCGTGTTCAGCGGCGTGGGCAGCGTCCTCAGCTTTTTGCCCATCATCGTGACGCTGTTCCTCTTCCTCTCCCTGCTGGAGGACAGCGGCTATATGGCGCGGGTGGCCTTCGTCATGGACAAGCTGCTGCGGAAAATCGGCCTCTCCGGCCGGAGCATCGTCCCCATGCTCATCGGCTTCGGCTGCACGGTGCCGGGGGTCATGGCCTGCCGCACCCTCCCCTCTGACCGGGACCGGAAAATGACCATCCTGCTGACCCCCTTTATGAGCTGCTCCGCCAAGCTGCCCATCTACGCCTTCTTCACCGCCGCCTTCTTCCCGGACAATGGGGCGCTGGTGATGGTGGGGCTGTACTTCTTCGGGATTTTGGTCAGCATTTTGATGGCCCTCCTGATGAAGGGCAGCCTGTTCAAGGGGGAGGCGGTACCCTTCGTCATGGAGCTGCCCAACTACCGGATGCCCAGCGTCAAAAATGTGGCCCAGCTGCTGTGGGAGAAGGCCAAGGACTTCCTGGAGCGGGCCTTCACCGTCATTTTCCTGGCCACCATCATCATCTGGTTCCTCCAGTCCTTTGACTTCCGGCTGAACATGGTCACGGACGCCCAGGACAGCATCCTGGCTGCCATCGCCGGAGTGATAGCCCCCATCTTCAAGCCCCTGGGCTTCGGGGACTGGCGCATCTCCACCGCCCTCATCAGCGGCTTTCTGGCGAAGGAGAGCGTAGTGTCTACGCTTTCCATCCTGCTGCCTACCACCGAGGCGCTGTCCTCCATCCTGACGCCCCTCAGCGCCCTGGCGCTGCTGGTGTTCTGCCTGCTGTACACCCCCTGCGTGGCGGCCATCGCCTCCATCCGGCGGGAGCTGGGAGGCCGGTGGGCGGCCTATGTGGTGGTGGCGCAGTGCGTCATCGCCTGGGTGGCGGCGCTGCTGGTGCGCACCGTGGGGCTGCTGCTGGGGTTTGTGTGAAGAAAAACGGAAACGCTGCTATAGGAGGCGCTGATGAAGTACATGACCTTCCCTTCCTCCTGCGCTTTTGCGGGGGTGGCCAATCTGCTGGCCTTTGCCGGTGTGGACGCTTCGGACAGGGAAATCGCCCTGGGGATGGGGCTGCCTTACCTCTTTGCAAAATCGGAACAGGGCGGCTACCTGTCCGGGCCGATGATGCAGACGGGGACGCTGTTCGACCTGTTCCTGCGGCCCAGGGGGTTCCACCTGGCGGAGCAGCGGGCGACGCCCTCCGCTGTGCCGGAACTGCTGGCCCGTCACGCCCCGGCCATGGTGGGCCTTCGGCTGGATGCGGACAGGAAGCACGCTGTCATTTACACCGGACGGGACGGGGACGGACGCTACCGCCTCCTCAACAACAAGCGGGAGGATGCCCCGGACTGTGACCGGTTCCTGTTTGCGGAGGAGGAATTTCTTGCCAGATTGGACGACTCTGTCACGGTGGGATGGCTGGAAGCTGTCCCCTGTGCCGATGTGGTGCTTTTGCCGTACTTGACCGGCTCCGTTCAGGTATTTCAGGAGATGCGGGATGAACTGCGCACCTTTTGCGGGACGGCCCACACCTGGGCCGAGCTGCGGCAGGCCAGGGACCCGCTGTTTCGCCCGCTGCTGCTGGACGGCGTTTCCATGGCAAATCTGCTGGGGGAATCCGCCTTAGAGGAAGCGCTCCGTGAACTGCAATCGGCGCTCCTCGCCGCCCTGCGGCGGGGGCAGGCGGTGGCGGCAGGTGAGCTGCTGCCGATGCCAGCGCTGGAGGAGGCTATGGAGGCGTATTTTCGGCTGCTGGTGGAGAAGCGGGAGGCGCTGCGCCCAGGCATAGAGAAACAGACTATCAAATCAGAACGAAACGGAGGTAGCTTATGAGCGTATGCACCTTTCTTGCTGCGGATTGCCCGCTGGCAGCTTGGGAACCATCCAAGGATTATCCGCTGGAAATCAATCTCGACGACGGCACAATAGAGGACGGCGGCGCAGAGGATAACTATTTTTTGCAACCCTTTGAAGGAGTTCAGGATTATACAGACAAGCAAAACGCCGTCTCGCTGGAATGGAACTATACAGAGGGCAGAGCAAAACAAATCATCGCGTATATTAAAAATGCCTTGCGGAATACGACTTCCGTAGAACTCTGGCACGTCTGGCTCATGGATTACTATGAATTTGAGGACAGACCTTTCATGCACCGGCAAACGATTTCCATTGACGAACTTACTGTGAACCACATCAGGGAAATCGACGATGCAGAGATTTGGAATCGCCCGGACAAACAATATCCCAACAGGCCGTCATTCTATTGTCTGGAAATAAACCGATAATGGTAGTTCCCAGCTTATAAAAGAACCGCCGCCGTCTGTGCGCCCCCGCAGGCAAAAACAGGCGATAAAATTGGGGAAACAACGAGGACACAACATCGAAGCGAGGTGATGACCGTGAAGTTATGCAGAGCAGGCGAACAGGATGCCCAGCGGCTGTGGGAGATGCAGGTGGAGGCGTTCCGCGCCCTGTATGCCAACTATCAGGATACGGAGACCAGTCCGGCGGCGGAACCCCTCCAGAAAACGATAGCGCGGTTGCAGCAGCCCGCCACCTACTATTATTTCATTCGGGAAAAGGGGGTGGAGGTCGGCGCGATTCGCGTTGTGGACACACAGGAACCCGGTACCGCGAAGCGCATCTCCCCCCTCTTTATCCTGCCGCGCTACCGCAACCGTGGCCTTGCGCAAAAGGCGATTCAGGGGGTGGAGACGCTGCACGGCGCTTCCAACTGGGAACTGGCCACCATTTTACAGGAGGCGGGGAATTGCCACCTTTACGAGAAGATGGGATACCGTCAGACGGGAAAGTTAGTTCCGGTGAATGACAAAATGACGCTGGTTATTTATCGGAAGTAAGGCTCCATACAACGTCCAGATGACAAACAACAACGCTGCGGCGCGCCCTTCCAAAAGCGTACCGCAGCGTTGTTTTGTACTTGTCGCGTTCAGCCCTCCAGCTTCTGATTCAGCAGGGCGCTGACCGCCTTGGGGTCGCCCTTGCCCCTGAGCCGCTTCATGCACTGGCCCATCAGGAAGCCCACGGCCTTCTTTTTCCCGGCCCTGTAGTCGGCCACGGACTGAGGGTTCTCCGCCAGCACCGCCGTGACCGCCTCCTCCAGCAGCCCGGCGTCGTTGACCTGCTCCAGACCGTGCTGGCGCATATAGTCCTCCACATCGGCGTTGTCCTCAAAGCAGCCCCGCAGCACCTTTGCGGCGCTGCCCCGGTTCAGCCGCCCGGCGGACACCAGGCTAATCAATTTGGCCAGGTTCTCCGGCGCGAAGACCATCTCCTTCACGTCCAGGCCCCGTTCCTTCAGCTCCCGCAGCACTTCGCCCTGAATCCAGTCGCTGGCCTGCTTGGGGCTGGCCCCGGCGGCTACCGTCTCCTCAAAGAAGGCGGCCATGGCCCGGCTGGAGGTCAGCAGCTCCGCGTCCTTGGCGGAGAGGCCCCACTGGGCCTGATACCGCTCCCGTTTGGCCTCCGCCATCTCCGGCATGGCCTGCCGCAGCGATTCCAGATAGGCGTCGGACAGCTCCATGGGGGGAATGTCCGGTTCCGGGAAGTAGCGGTAGTCCTGGGCGTTCTCCTTGGAGCGCATGGAGTAGGTGGCGTCCTTGTTGTCGTCCCACCGGCGGGTCTCCTGAATCACCCGCTTGTGGTCCAGCTCAATGCGCTCCTGCTGGCGGCGGGCCTCGTAGGCGATGGCCCGGGAGATGGCCTTGAAGGAGTTCAGGTTCTTCATCTCCGTCCGGGTGCCCAGCTCGTCGCTGCCCTGGGGGCGGACGGACAGGTTCACGTCGCAGCGGAGGCTGCCCTCCTGCATCTTGCAATCGGAGACGCCCAGGTATTCCAGGGTGGAGCGGAGCTTTTCCAGATAGGCGATGACCTCGTCTGCCGAACGGAAATCCGCCTCCGTGACGATTTCAATCAGGGGGACGCCGCAGCGGTTGTAGTCCGCCCGCGTCTGGTCGATCCAGTTGTCATGCACCAGCTTGCCCGCGTCCTCCTCCATGTGCAGCTCGTGGATGCGGATGACCTTCTCCTCACTGCCCACCCGGATGGGGACGCTGCCGTTCCTGCCGATGGGCAGGTACAGCTGGGACACCTGATACGCCTTGGGCAGGTCGGGGTAGAAGTAGTTCTTCCGGTCAAACTTGCAGTACTGGGTGACGGTGCAGCCCAGCGCCAGGGACGCCTTGGCGGCGTACTCCAGCACCTTTTTGTTCATCACTGGCAGAGTGCCGGGCATACCGGTGCAGACGGGGCAGACGTGGGTGTTGGGCGCGCCGCCAAATTCGGTGGAGCAGCTGCAAAAAATCTTGGTCTTTGTGGCCAGCTCCACATGGGTCTCCAGACCGATGACAACTTCCCAGTTCATGCCCTTTCCCCTCCTTCTGCGGCCACGGGGGCCTGTTTATGGTAGGCGGTGTCCTGCTGATAGGCGTAGGCGGCGTTCAGAATGGCCTGCTCCCCCAGGGCGGGGCCGATGAGCTGGGCCCCCACCGGCAGCCCCTGGCGGTCAAAGCCGCAGGGCATAGACAGGCCGGGCAGCCCCGCCAGGTTGACGGACACGGTGTAAATGTCGCTGAGGTACATTTTCAGCGGGTCGGACAGGCTCTCCCCCAGCCGGGGGGCGGTGGTGGGGGCCACCGGCATCAGAATCAGGTCGTACTTGGTGAAGGCGTCGTCAAAGGCGGACTTGATGACGTGCTTCACCTGGAGTGCCTTGCGGTAGAAGGCGTCATAGTAGCCGGAGGACAGGACGAAGGTGCCCAGCAGGATACGGCGCTTCACCTCGCTGCCGAAGCCCTCGGTGCGGGTCTTGCAGTAGAGGTCGGTCAAATCCTCGTAGCCAGAGGCCCGCCAGCCGTACTTCACCCCGTCAAACCGGGACAGGTTGGAGCTGGCCTCCGCCGCCGCGATGATATAGTAGGTGGGGACGACGTATTGCATCACCGGCAGGCGGAACTCCTCCACCTTCGCCCCGCGGCCCTTCAGCACGTCGGCCACGGACAGCACCCGTTCCCGCACGTCGGGGTCTAAGCCGTCCTCGAAGCAGTCCACAGGGATGCCCACCGTTTTGCCGGTGAGGTCGGGGTTCAGCCCCGCCAGCAGGCCGCCGCAGGGGGCGTCCAGGCTGGTGCCGTCCCGCTTATCCTTCCCCATGATCACGTCCAGGATGGCGGCGCAGTCCTCCGCCGTCCGGGCTAGGGGGCCGATTTGGTCTAAGGAGGAGGCGTAGGCGATGAGGCCATACCGGGACACTGCCCCGTAGGTGGGCTTCATGCCGGTGACGCCGCAGTAGGAGGCGGGCTGGCGGATGGAGCCGCCGGTGTCGCTGCCCAGGGCGTACCAGCACTCCCGGGCGGCCACCGCCGCCGCCGCTCCGCCGGAGGAGCCGCCAGGCACCCGGCTCAAATCCCAGGGATTCCTGGTGGGGCCGTAGAAGGAGGTCTCGGTGGTGGAGCCCATGGCGAACTCGTCCATGTTCAGCTTGCCCAGGCTCACCGCCCCGGCCCCCTCCAGCTTCTCCATCACCGTGGCCTGATAGGGGGGCAGGAAGTCCCCCATGATTTTGGAGGCGCAGGTGGTTTTCACCCCCAGGGTGCAGATGTTATCCTTGATGGCGGCGGGAACGCCGGTCAGGGGGCTGATGTCCTCTCCGGCCAGCAGGCGGCGCTGCGCCTGCTCCGCCTGGGCCAGGGCCTGCTCACCTGTGACGGTGATGAAGGCGTTGTTGCCGCGCTGTCGCCCTTCAATGGCGGACAGGGCCGCTTCGGTGGCTTCTTTCACGGACAGTTCCCCCTTGCGTAGGAGTCTCCCCAACTCCACGGCGGAATAACTCAGTAGTTCTTGCATCGCTTCGGCACCTCCTGTCAGTCCACCGTCTTGGGTACGAAAAAGGCTTCCGCATCGTGGGCGGGGGCTCCGGCCAGCAGTCCGTCCCGGTTGGGGAACACCTCCACCTCGTCCTCCCGCAGCACGTTCTTCACCGGGAAGGTGTGGCTCATGGGTTCAATGTCAGAGGTGTCCAGGGTGTTTAAAACGTCCATATAGCCGATGATTTGCTCCAGCTGGGCGGTCATGGAGGCTTTTTCCTCCTCCGGCAGCTTCAGGCGGGACAGCTCGGAGACGTAGTCCACCAGCTCAGTCGTGATGTTCATGGTATTCGCTCCTTTTTGGGGTGTGGTATAAAATTTCTTTTATTCGTGGTTAACCACTTAGACAGTTTCGGTGACAGCAAAGGGGTGGATTCCTTAGATGAGGAATGATAAAGGAACAACGTTTTGCCCTTGCCAGGGCGGGGCCTACTTTTCTCGCTCCGCCGAGAAAAGTAGCA
>JAJQEV010000090.1 GCA_021201475.1 Clostridiales bacterium | reverse complement strand
AGGAGTACGGCTATGAGGTCAAACGGGGCAAAAACATCGCCCTGAAAGGAAAAGGCCAGCAGCGATTTATCCGCCTGCGGTCTTTGGGTGAGGGTTATTCGGAAGAAGAAATCCGTGCTGTCATTGCCGGTGCCAGAGAGCATCAGCCTAAACGACGAAGGAAGGAGAGGCAGTTCTCCGCAGCACCGCCGAAGCTCCAGCTTTTGATTGATATTGAAGCCAAAAGAGCGCAGGGCAAAGGTGGAGGTTACGTCCGTTGGGCGAAGAATTTCAATCTTCAACAGATGGCCGAAGCGGTATGTTTCGTTAAAGAGCATAACATTGGCACCTATGATGAGTTGGTGGAAAAGACAGATGCGGCAACAGCCCGATTCAATGAGCTTTCTGATTCCATCAAAGCATCAGAACAGCGTCTGGCGGAGATTGCCGCCCTGAAAAAGCACATTATCAACTACTCCCGGACGAAAGAGACCTATGCGGCATACAAGAAATCCGGGTACAGTAAAAAGTTCCTGGAGGAACACCGTGAGGAAATCACCCTCCACAAAGCGGCAAAAACGGCGTTCAATCAGCTTGATGGTGCTGGCAGTCAGGGGAAGGGCAAATCCAAAATCCCTACCATCAGGCAACTCAATCAGGAGTATGCCCAGGTGCTGAGTGGCAAGAAAGCAGCCTATGCGGAGTATCGTGAGGCCAGGAAACAGATGCAGGAACTTCTCATTGCCCGGAAAAATATCGAGGCGATTTTGGGAGTGGATCAGGAGCAGGAGGAACAGCGCAGGCAGCAGGAACAACAGTATAATACTGACAGGTAACAAGGAACCGGCAGGTCGTCACAGAAAAATTGTGGCGACCTGCCGGGTATTTTTGCATTTTTGCCATGAAAAGAGTAGTTCATCAGATATTTGAAACTGCTTCATTGTGCATTATATTCAAGCGCCCATTGCTCAAGCGCTTCTAAAACAGGAACGAACTTTATCCCAATTGGAGTGAGCGAATACTCAACTCGTGGGGGGACTTCCCGATAGACTTCTCTGTGAACAAGACCGTATTGTTCAAGCGCCCGCAATTCTTTTGTCAGATTTGCCTCTGTGACATTAGGGAGCTTACGTTTCAACTCGCTGAAACGCAGGGTCTGTTGGCTCAGAAAATAGATAATCACCATTGTCCATTTGCCGTGTACAATTTTCTGGACGCTTGCAAGCGGGCAATTCTCTATTGTATCGCTGTAGTCATTCATAATGTTTCTCCATTACTATCGGAAATGATAGTACCTATCAAATAATAACGTACTTGTATATGAGAATTGTACCATGTATAATTTGAAATGTAAAGAGGGATTGGTGCGTGGATTTGTATCACGCAATGGGCAAAGGATGTAAGGCTTCAGATTTTTGGAACTCCAACCATCATGGAAAGGCGAGGTTAAATGATGATATTATATTTTTCAGGGACAGGCAACAGCAAATACTGTGCGGAGAAAATAGCTGCAAAAACGGGTAGCGAATTGCGCTCCATCAACAATATGATGAAGAAGCAGATTTTAGAGATAGATGTCAAACGAAGTCCTCTGCTCGGCTTTGTCTGTCCTACCTATGATTTTGACATGGCGTATGCGGTTGCAGAGTTTTTGGACGGTCTTGTAATCAAGAATGTACCAGACGGCTGCTATGTGTTTGCTGTTTTCACCTGCGGAAAAAGCTGCGGGACAGCAGAAAAAACCATGAGAAGCATATTGGGTAAAAAGGGAATGGAGTTGAGCGCTGCTTTCAAGGTGGAAATGCCGGATAATTACATTCCTATGTTCCCATTGATGGAAAAAGACGAGCAGACGAGGATGCTGGAAAATGCTGAAGTGTGTTTAAGTGGTGTAATTGACAGCATTGAAGCGCAAAAGCACTCAACAATCACAACGAAGCAAATGCCTGCCCCAATGAAATTCCTGATCAAGAGAATTGCTATCCCAGGGCAGCGCAAAGCCACAAAGAATTTCTGGGTGAATGACAACTGCATTGGCTGCGGGCTATGTGAGACGGTATGTCCCAAGAATTTGATCCGCTTACAGGATGAAAAGCCGGTTTGGACGAAGGATGATTGCACCTGTTGTTTGGGGTGTATTCATCGCTGTCCAAAGCAGGCAATTCAGTATGGGAAAAAGACAGAGAAAACAGGAAGATATACAAACCCCAATGTAGACCTATAAATGCCCCTCTTATTGAAATCTGGATTACCGCTCAAGTGCTGAGTGGAAAGAATCGGCCTATACGGAGTACCGTGATGCGAGGAAGCAGATGCAGGATTATCTTATCGCCCGGAAAAATATCGAGGCGATTTTGGGAGTGGAGCAGGAACAGGAGGAACAGCACAGGCAACAAGAACAACAGCATAATACTGACAGGTAACAAAGAACCAGCAGGCCGTCACAGAAATTGTGGCGGCCTGCCGTTTTTTTATGGCCTCCATTGCAGTTCTAACACCGCTAAATCATGGTTTTGTAGGCCAAACCAGAATTTCACTCCTATAGAATCCAATTAAAATACCATCAGAGGAATTGACAAAATCCGATTTCGGATATACAATACAACAGAGCAAATCCGATTTCGGATTTTGATGGAGGAAATAAGATGTCAACTACATCAAACCGTACTTATATCTCTGAATACAATCAGATCAGCAAGGAATGTGATATGATTTATCACTCCGCCGCATTACGGCTGGGCATTTCCGACTGCGCTTTCTGGATTTTTTATACGCTGAGTGATACAGAAAGGCAGTACACGCAAAGCGAGATATGCGACAGCTCGTTCATGTCCAGACAGACCGTCAACTCCGCGCTGAAAAAGCTGGAGAAAGACGGATACCTGACCCTCTGTCGGTCGCAGGAGAAAGCGGGTAAAACGATCAGTCTGACGGAGAAGGGGTCGGATTTTGTGGACAGTTATATCCGGCCGGTTTTGAGAGCGGAGGAAACTGCCTGCGGGATGTTTACGGAAGAAGAAAAAGAATGGTTCCTCAAAACATATCGCCTGCTGACAGAGCGGCTTAATCAGGAAATCAGCCGGGTCTGAAGGAGGTGGCGAGACCATCCCAAAAATTGTGTAAACCTCCATCGTGGAGTAAAATAGACGCAGCAGATGGAGGTAATG
This sequence comes from Clostridiales bacterium, assembly GCA_021201475.1. Lineage (GTDB taxonomy): Bacteria > Bacillota > Clostridia > Oscillospirales > Oscillospiraceae > Onthomonas. The sequence goes on along the minus strand of JAJQEV010000090.1, from coordinate 89 downwards.
AAAGATGGCAAAGAAAAAACGTAGTCCGGAAGAAGAGGCGCGGAGAGCAAAGATCCGCGAATTGCTGGAGTTGGCTGATGTGAGCAGCA
>JAJQEV010000055.1 GCA_021201475.1 Clostridiales bacterium | reverse complement strand
CTCCGTCGGCGCGGGGGCCGGGGCAGGAGCGGCAGGCGGGGTCACCGGCTCCGCCTGGGGGGCCGGTTCGTCCTCCACCTCATAGCTGACCTTGACTTTGGCGGGGCTGGAGCCGATGCCCAAAAAGCCGGTCTTAGCCCGGGCCAGTACCTCCACGGAAACCTCGTCCCGCTCCAGGCCCAGCTGGCGCAGGGCCTTCTGGATGGCCTCTTCTTCTGTCTTACCGGTTGTTTCAATATACTTTGTAGACATGGTCAATCGTCCTTTCATTCCAAATTTGGGCAGGGCTTGCTCAGGCTTCCGGCTTACCGTCCCGGTCGGGGGCGGCGTCCTGCTGGATCTCGGCAAACAGCTCGTCTGCGGACTTGGTCGGCTGCGCGGGGGTATCTACCGTGGGGGCTGCCGCCTCCGCCGGGGCTTCCACAGCCGCCTCCGGCGTTTCCGTTGTCAGGGCCTCCGGGGTCGCATCCTCCGGCTCCGGCTCGGGCTGGGCCAGCTTGTGGCCCCGCTTGGCGTACTCCGCCTCCAGCTGCTGCTCGTCCAGCACGTCCGCCGGGTCACGATAGGGGGTCACAGGGTAACGGTCAGGGTCATAGGCTCGGCCACGGGCGTAGGCTCGCACCCCCACCCGGCTGAACTGGGTGGGCTGATCCTTCACACCCTTCTTGGGCTTCTTGGGCCGCTTCTTGCCCCGGTTCTTTTTGGCTTCTTCTTCCTGGGCGGCCCGGCGGGCGGCGATCTCCTCTTTTTTCTTCTTTTCCGCTTCCTTGGCTTCCAGCTCACGCTGCTCTCGCTCCGCCTCCATCTTGGCGAAATCCTTCTTCAGCAGCTGGGCGCAGATGATTTCCTGCAAAGCCGAGAAGATAGCGGAAAAGGCCATGTAAACGCACATACCGGCAGGCATGATGAAGCCGAACCACAGGTACATCAGCGGCATGAGGAGGTTCATCATCCTCATGCTGGCGTTGGAGCTGCTGTTTGCCTGGGCCTGCTGGCCGTTGATGGCATTGGTCCTCTGGCTCAGCTGGGTGTAGCCAAAGTTCAGGGCGGTGACGATGAGGGGAATCAGGAACAGACCCACAGAGCACCAGACACCCAGGGTGTCGAAGGTCTCCCAGAATTTCAGCGTGGGGGTCTGGGCCAGGTCGATACCCAGCATATTGAAGTTGATGGCCTGGAGTTTGTCCGCCCCGTCGCCCACGGCGGCCTGCACAGCAGCCATCACGTCGCTGTTCTGCATCAGAGAGGCGGCGTGAATCTCCTGATAGGCCGAGGAACCCAGGTCATAGCCCAGGGCCTGGACGGCCTCGATGGCGGCGGTGACCTGATCCTCCGTCAGGGCCATCATATAGAGCAGCGGCCTGCGGATGATATAGTACAGCGCCATCAGAATGGGCAGGGGCAGCAGGGACCAGAGGCAGCCGCTCATGGGGTTGACGCCCTCCCGCTCATAGAGCTTCTGGGTCTCCTCATTCAGGCGATCCTTATCCTTGCCGAACTGCTTTTGCAGCTTCTGGACTTCGGAGTTCAGGGCGTTCATCTGCATCATGCTGCGCTTGCCCCTGAAGGACAGGGGGAACAAAACAAGTCTTGTCAGCAGGGTGAAGATGATCAATGACAGGGCGTAGCTGTGGAAAAAGTTGCACATCCACAGCAGGAACCTGCCAAAGAATTGGAGGATGGTGGTGATCATAGTTGGCCTCCTTGGGCGCGTGTATTTCCATAAAAGGCGGTTGCCTTAAAGGATCGTAAAATGGGGGGAAGGTGGGCGATTTGGAACGCAGGCCGAGGGGTTGCGCCGCAGCCGTTCCTCCGCTCCGTAGGGGCGAACAGCGTTCGCCCGCCCGTTTTCTGTTTTAGCAAGCCCTCCCGGAGGAAACCGGGCTTGCACACTTTCTACAGACACACAGCCTGTCTCCTGGGATAAGGCGGCAGGAAATGAAAGGATAGTCGGGCGCACACTGTGCGCCCCTACTGTTTACCTGGTGCGGTGATGTGGCCACAAAGATAAAACCCTTTCCTCCTCACGGCACCGGGTCATACTCGATGCTCTTCTGCCGGTGGAAGGGCTGGCATTTGGCCAGCCGCTTGGCGGCCAGCAGGCTGCCCCTGGCGGGGCCGTACTTCTCTATCGCCTCTGCGGCGTACTCCGAGCAGGTGGGGAGGAACCGGCACCGGGGCGGCAGGCCGGGGGAGATTTGGGTCCGATAGAACCGGATGAGGGCCAGCAGCACGCGCTTCATGGGTCCGCCTCCGTCTCCTGGGGGACGGCCAGCAGCTTCAGCTGCTCCGCGGCCCGGAGCAGATCCCGCTCCAGGTAGCGGTAGGCGCTGGAGGCGGCCCGGACGCGGGCCACCACCACCAGGTCATAGCCCTGACGGAACTGCCCCTCGTGGATGCGATAGGCCTCCCGAATCCGGCGGCGCACCTTGTTGCGCACCACGGCGTGGCCCACCTTGGTGGAGACGGTCAGCCCCAGCCGGTTCCGGCCCAGCCGATTCCGGGAGGCGTACACCACCAGGTTGGGGCGGGCAACGCTCTTCCCCCGGCGGTACAGCCGCTGAAAGTCTCTGTTCGATTTTAGGGATATGGTATATTTCATAGGAGAAAACCCCTCCAGGCGGGGACGCCGGGGTCTAATTTGGGGTAAATGCGTCACAGGGGTGGACGAGAACAGACTCATCCACCCCTTGCGAAGCAAATTTGGGATGCTGTATCCTCAGTAAGACAGCACCTTGCGGCCCTTTGCACGGCGGCGGGCCAACACCTTGCGGCCATTTTTGGTGGCCATTCTTGCCCGAAAGCCATGCACCTTCTGAGCGTGCAGCTTACGGGGCTGATACGTGCGTTTCGTAGCCATGATTTACACCTCGCTTCTTCTCAAGCTCAACCGACCGGCGGGCGCGGCCCTCCGGCGGCAGCAATCAACTGGGAACAGGGCAAATGGGAACAGGACATACTACACCCTTTGCCGCGCCATAACGCACTTACAATTATACCGCACAGTTTTTCCCCTTGTCAACCACATTTTTCTCACTTTTCGGAAAAATCTGCTGAAAAGGCGGGGAAACGTGGGTCACACACATGGAAATCGAGTTTGAAATCCGTTTCGCATGGGAACCCCCGCCGTCAAGCGGTGGTTCCGGTGGGCTCCCTACCCTGAAAGGCAATTTCATTAACTTAAGGGATTACGCTCCTTAGACAAGGATACTATAAGGAAATAAAGCGTTTGCCCTCCC
>JAJQEV010000107.1 GCA_021201475.1 Clostridiales bacterium | reverse complement strand
CCCTCCAGCAGCGGCCCCTCCACCAGCAGGGCCTCCCGGAGCCAGCGATAGCTGACGGAGCTGTTTTGCAGCTCCGGGTGGGCCTCCACCAGCCGACAGTACCAGAGGAAACGGGCCTGGGAGGTGGCGTTGCACCAGCTCTGGCCGAAGCTTTCCGGCCCCACATTGGCCTGCTGGCCCAGGACGTACCGGTCGCCCCGGCCCAGGGCCACGGCCAACCGGGTCATTGCCAGGGCCAGCCACCTGGGGACGCCCTGGGTTCTGGCCGCGATCATGGGGCTGGACAGCACCAGCTTCTCCACCGGCAGCGCCGGGGCCTCCTCCACCGCCCGGAGGGCGATGGCCGCCCCCATGGAGTGCCCATAGAGGAACAGGGGCAGCCCCTCCGCTTCCGGCAGCACTGCCTGCCGGAGGAAGGCCAGAAAGTCCTCCACATAATCCTCAAACCGCTCCACATGGGTCAGCTTGAAATCCTGCACCGGGTGGAAGCTGCGGCCGTGACCCCGGTGCTCCGGCATGGCCACGGCGTAGCCCGCCTGGAGGAAGTACCAGATGGATTCCTGGTACTTGAGGATGCTCTCGCAGAGGCCGTGGGAAATCACCACCCATCCCCTGGGGGACTGGGGGCGGTACAGCTCGTAATAAATCGGCTGGCCGGGTCTGGGGCAGACCGTCCCCGTCTGGCGGAGGGCGGCGAGGGTGGGGCGGACGCGGCCCTCCATCTCCGCAGCGTAATCTGCCTCGTGTATCAGGGAAAGTTCCATCAGCAGCTCCTTTCCGTGGAGGGTAGCGCAAAACGGGCCGCCGCAATCCCTTGCGGCAGCCCGTTTGCGTTGCCTTGCGACTTATACCTGGTTTTTGGCCTTGAACTCCGCCATGGCGGCGGCGTCCGCTTTGCGGTTGGCTTCGATTTGCTCCGCCAACATCATATCCTTCACCTTCATCAGGCGGATGGTGTTGTTGCGCTCGTTCTCGTCCAGCTTCATGGAGATGGACTTGATTTTCTCTTGGCAGTCGGGAATCACCACATACTCCAGGGCGTTCACCCGGCGGCGGGTCTTTTCGATTTCCTCCGCCAGCAGCTGGGTGGCCTTCTCGATTTGGGCCAGCTTCAGCATATCCTCAAAGACGGAGGACAGGGCGTCCACCGCGTCGTCCAGCTCGCAGCTGGTGGTGGCGAAGCCGTAGGGGTAAATCTCCCCCGCGTCGGCGCTGGCCGTCTCAAAGTGGTACATGGGTACGTTGACGGACATGATGTTCTGATAGGTCATGTCCAGCTCCACACTCTGCTTGGGGTACAGCAGGCTCTGCTCCAGCACCTCACTGCTCATCAGGGCGGAGGCCACGGTAAAGGAGCCGTGGGCGCGCATCAATGCGTCCTCCACCTTCTTGCGCAGGGCGCGGTTCTCCCGCACCAGGTCCAGGAACTGTTTCATCAGCTCGTCCCGCTTGTCCTTCAGCAGCTTGTGGCCCCGGGTGGAGGTGGCCAGCTTCTTTTTCTGCTTGGTCAGCTCCATACGGGTGGCATTGACTGTTGCGGAAGGCATAGGCTATCCCTCCTTATTCTGCGCCCTTGCCGTGGAGATACTTCTCGATATACTCTGGCTTGATACGCTTCAGTTCGTTCTCCGGCAGGAGCCGCAGCAGTTCCCAGCCCAAATCCAGCGTCTCGAAGATGGAGCGGTTCTCGTCTTGGCCCTGGGAGACGTAGCGGCGCTCGAACTCGTCGGCAAACTTGGCGTACTGCAAGTCCACCGGGGACAGAGCCGCCTCGCCCAGAATGGCCATCAGCTCCTGGTTCTCCTTGCCGGTGGCGTAGGCGGCGAAGAGCTGGTTCATGGTGCCGGAGTGGTCCTCACGGGTTTTGCCCGCGCCGGTGCCCTTGTCCTTCAGACGGGACAGGGAGGGCATGACGTCGATGGGGGGCAGCACGCCCTTGCGGTACAGCTCACGGCTCAGGATGATTTGCCCCTCGGTGATATAGCCGGTCAGGTCGGGGATGGGGTGGGTCTTATCGTCCTCCGGCATGGTCAGAATGGGGATCATGGTGATGGAGCCGGGCTGGCCCAGGTGACGGCCTGCCCGCTCGTACATGGTGGCCAGGTCGGTGTACAGGTAGCCGGGGTAGCCACGGCGGCCGGGCACTTCCTTCTTGGCGGCGGAGACCTCACGGAGGGCTTCGGCGTAGTTGGTGATGTCGGTCAGGATGACCAGAACGTGCATCCCCTTGTCAAAGGCCAGGTACTCCGCAGCGGTCAGCGCCATACGGGGGGTGGAGATACGCTCCACGGCAGGGTCGTTGGCCAGGTTGATGAAGAGGACGGTGCGCTCCAGCGCGCCGGTGCGGGTGAACTCCTGGACGAAATACTCCGACTCCTCAAAGGTGATGCCGATGGCGGCAAAGACCACGGCGAAGTTGGAGTCGTCGTCCAGCACTCTGGCCTGCCGGGCAATTTGGGCGGCCAGCTGGTTGTGGGGCAGGCCGGAGCCGGAGAAGATGGGCAGCTTCTGCCCACGCACCAGGGTGTTCAGCCCGTCGATGGCGGAGATGCCGGTCTGAATGAACTCGTCCGGGTAGTCCCGGGCGGCGGGGTTCATGGCAAGGCCGTTGATGTCCCGATGGGCCTCGGCCAGGATTTCCGGGCCGCCGTCAATGGGCTCACCCATGCCGGAGAAGACCCGGCCCAGCATATCGCCGGACACGCCCAACTCCAGGGGATGACCCAGGAAGCGCACCTTGGTATCCCGCAGGTTGATGCCGGAGGCGGCCTCGAACAGCTGCACCACGGCGTTGCCGCCGTTGACCTCCAGCACCTTGCCCCGGCGGACGGTACCGTCGGGCAGCTCGATTTCCACCAGCTCGTCATAGGTGACACCGTCCACACGGGTGACCACCATCAGGGGGCCGTTGATGGACTCTATGGTTTTATATTCCTTAATCATCCGTCATCCTCCTCCCCTCGCTCTGCGATTTCCGCGATTTGCTGGGCCATATCCTCGGCCAGCTTTGCGTAAACGGCCTCGTACTCGTCCACCGGCACGGTCTTGGCCCGGCCAATGCCGTTTCTGGCCTCGATGGTGAACAGGGCGTTCAGGTCGGCCCCCTTGTCCAGGGCGGCGCGGCACAGCCGGTCATAGTCCAGAATGATGTTCAGCATCAGGAACTGACGGCGGTAGTCGGAGAAGCAGTCAATGTCCACAAAGGCGTTCTGCTGGAGGAAGTCCTCCCGGATGATACGGGCGGTCTCCAGGGTCAGCTGGTCCTTGGCGGAGAGGGAGTCCTTGCCCACCAGCTGAACGATTTCGTTCAGGCTGGCCTCCTCCTGGAGGATAGCCAGGGCCTTGGCCCGGTTCCGGGAGTATTCAGGGCCGAAGTGCTCCTCATACCAGGGCCGCAGGGAGTCCTCATACAGCGAGTAGGAGTTCAGCCAGTTGATGGCGGGGAAGTGACGGCGGTAGGCCAGGGAGGCGTCCAGCGACCAGAACACCTTCACGATGCGCATGGTGCCCTGGCTCACCGGCTCGGACAGGTCGCCGCCAGGAGGGGAGACGGCGCCCACCGCCGTCAGGCTGCCTTTGCGCTCCTCATCGGAGCCGATGCACTGGACGATGCCCGCCCGCTCGTAGAACTGAGCCAGACGGCTGGCCAGGTAGGCGGGGTAGCCTTCCTCGCCGGGCATTTCCTCCATACGGCCGGACATCTCACGGAGGGCCTCCGCCCAGCGGGAGGTGGAGTCAGCGATGACGGCCACGTCATAGCCCATATCCCGGAAATACTCCGCGATGGTAATGCCGGTGTAGACGGAGGCCTCACGGGCGGCCACCGGCATATCGGAGGTGTTGGCGATCAGCACGGTGCGCTTCATCAGCGTCTCGCCGGTGCGGGGGTCTACCAGCTCCGGGAACTCCCGCAGCACGTCGGTCATCTCGTTGCCCCGCTCGCCGCAGCCGATATAGACCACGATGTCCACATCCGCCCACTTGGCCAGGGCGTGCTGCACCACGGTCTTGCCGGAGCCGAAGGGGCCGGGGACAGCCGCCGTGCCGCCCTTCGCCACGGGGAACAGGGTGTCAATGACCCGCTGGCCGGACTGGAGGGGGATGTTGGGGGGATACTTCTTGGTGTAGGGGCGGCCCACACGGACGGGCCACTTCTGCATCATGGTCAGCTCCTCGGTGGTGCCGTCGTCATGCTCCAGCACGGCGATGGTGTCGGTGACGGTGAAGGAGCCGGATTTAATTTCCTTCACGGTGCCGCTGCTCTTCACCGGCACCATGATGTGGTGGAGGACGGAGGCGGTCTCCTGCACGTCGCCCAGGAAGTCGCCGCCGACGACCTTATCGCCCACTTTAGCGGTGGGGGTGAAGTCCCACTTCTTCTCCCGGTCCAGGGCAGGCACCTCGATGCCGCGGCGGATGTTGGTGCCGCAGATGGCCATGATGCCCTCCAGGGGCCGCTGGATACCGTCATAGATATTCTCCAGCAGGCCGGGGCCAAGCTCCACGGACAGCTGGGAGCCGGTGCTCACCACCTCTGCGCCGGGGCCGAGGCCGGAGGTCTCCTCATAGACCTGGATGGAGGCGGAATCGCCCTCCATGGTCAGGATCTCTCCGATGAGCCGCTGCTCACCCACACGCACCACGTCGGACATATTGGCATCCTGCATACCGGTGGCAACCACCAGCGGGCCGGATACCTTTACGATTTTGCCCATTCGCATTTACCTTCTTTCAAAATAGGGTAGCCGCCTGCCGCCTGCGCCGGGCATCCCGGGCGGGGAAGGCGGATTCGTTACAAAATGTCGGCGCCCACGGCCCGCTCCACGGAATCGGTGATGTTCTGCATCCCAATGCCGAGGCTGCCCGCCTTGCCGGGGATCAGGATGATGGCCGGCATGACCTCGTCCTTATACCTGGCGATTTCATCCTGCATCTCCACGGCGTACTGCTCCGTCAGGTAGATGATGGCGGTCTTGCCGTCCCGGGCCAGGTGGTGAAGGGTCTTTCTGGCCTCCTCCACCGTCTCCGCAGAGTAGACCGCCAGCCCCAGGGCCTTGAAGCCCATAACGGACTCCCGGTCGCCCAATACCGCGATGTTATACATAGGACTCACGCAGCCTTTCCCGGATGGTATCCGCGCTGAGACCGGCCAAACGCCCGGTCATAATGATGCGAACGGCGGTCAGCTCGTTCTCCTTGGCCACCAGATAGGCCACCACCGGCTGCTCCCCAAAGGGGATATACTTGGAGGCGGCGACATAGCGCACCAGGGCGTTGTCGCAGGCCTTCTCGAAGCCGGTGAGTTCGCCGCCGTGGATGGCGGCCTGACCCAACTCCGCCGCCTGCTGGAACAGGCTGTCCCGGTACACATGGGTCAGGGCGTCCGCCTCCTCCGCGCAGCGCAAGACCTGCTCCACGCTGACGTTGCCGCCCTCGAACAGGATGCCCTCCAGGAAGGAGCGCTTCTTGCCCATCCGCAGCACCCGCACCAGGCTTTTCAGGTTGGCGGCGTCCACCAGCAGGCGGACGTAGCCCTCCAGGAAGTCGGAGCCGGTGGCCTCGGCCAGCGCTGCCATCTCCCGGAAGTAGGCCCGGTCCAGCACGCAGTCGCTGCGCTGGGGGTCGTGGGAGGCGGTCAGCAGCTCTCTGGCCTCTCTGGCGGCGTCCAGCAGGGGAGTGCTGTCGCCATTCCCCCGGTCTTTGGAGGGCTTCAGCTGCGCCGCCAGCTCCTCCGGGGGCACTCGGCCGCAGTCCACCAGCAGCCGGGCGGGGTCAAGACCCATGGCCTCGCTTTTCAGGATGGTCTTTACATTGTGATAATCGTACTTTACCTTGAACACGTCAATCATGGCGGGGTCAGGGGCGTAGGCATACAGGTCGTCAAAGACCTTCTCCCGCATTTTCACCAGGGCGGCGTTGACAGCGTCCACGTCCACCACAGGCATCTCGGGATAGCCACATTCCACCAGCACCTTGACCGCTTCCTCGTTGGTCTGAGCGTCCAGCATCCGCTCCATGCGCTCCCTGGTCAGCAGGGTGCGCTCCAGCACGCGGATACGGGTGGAGAGGAACAGATATTCGGTGTCCTTTACCTTATGAGACATTACGTTCCTCCTTCACTGATTCGACGGGCCTCGCCCGTCCCCCGTTCAGGAAGGCGTTTCATCAAACAGCACCTTTGCCACCTCGCCGGCGGTCTGGTTCCTGGCCAGACGCACCAGCGTGGGGAAGGCGCAGTTGACCTCCACCCCTCCATCGCTCAGCACCAGGCCGCCCTGGAAGCGCCCCGTCTCCGGGGACAGGCTCAGCTTGCCCTTGCCGCCCAGCAGCTCGTTGGCTCTCGCCACCACCTGGGGGCCGCACTGAGCCCGGGTGGCCGAATCCAGCACCACCTGCTCCCTACCGGAGCTGCTGGCCTGAGCCGCCAGCTTCGCCAGCAGCTCGGTCATCTCCGCCGGAGGCAGGGATTGCAGCTTCTCCAGCGCCAGCTGGAAGGCTTCGTCCAGCATTTCCTGCCGGGTTTTCAGCAGCAGCTGCCGGGATTGCATCTCCGCCGCGGAGCAGAGGCGCTCCTCCCGCTCCCTGGCGTCGGCCTCGCCCTTGGCCAGGGCTTCGGCGGAAACCTGCTCCGCCTGGGCCTGATAGCGCTGGGCGGTGGCGTCCGCCTGCTCCTGGGCGCGGGAGAGGATGGCGTCGACTTCCGCCTGGGCGTCGGCGTCAATGCGCTGGGTGATTTTTTCAATACCAGTCATGTCACTTCTCCTTTCAACCAGTCAGTCCCGCACAGGGGAGTTAGCCGGTGATGGAGCTGGTCAGGAACATGATGGTCAGGAAGGAAGCCAGCAGGCACAGGATGGCGTAGAACTCCACCATGACCGTCAGGATGATGCCCTTGGACATTTCCTCAGGGCGCTTGGCCACCAGGGCCACGCCGGAGGCGGCGCAGCGGGCCTGGGCGATAGCGCTGAAATAGCCGCCGAAGGCCATGGGCAGGCAGGCCAGCAGGTAGGCAAAGCCCTGGGCCACGTTCAGTTCCAGAGGCTCGCCGGACATGACGTTCAGCTGGAGCATGGCCCAGAACCAGATGACCAAGCCGTACAGGCCCTGGGTGCCGGGCAGAATCTGGAGAATCAGGCAGGACGTGAACTTGCTGGGGTCCTCGGTCAGGACGCCCGCAGAGGCTTCGCCCACCATGCCAACGCCCCGGCCGGAGCCGATGCAACAAATCAGAACAGCAAAGGATGCGCCGAAGATGGCGATTGCAAGACCTAAATTATCCATAGTTAAGTTTCCTCCTCGATAATATCGACAAATTTTGTGTTATAGTGCAGCGGCTTGAAGAAGGTGCCGCCGTCCTTATAGAACTTGCCGTAGTACTCCAGATACTGAAGCCGGGCGGCGTGGACGTAGGTGCCAACCAGGTTGACGCCGATGTTAAAGACGTGGCCAATGAGAAAGATGAGGACAAAGGCGATGATGTTGCCGGGCAGCGCCGCCAGGGTGTTGAACACCATGGCGATGACGCTGGTGGCCAGCATCAGGGCCATCAGACGGGCGTAGGACAGCAGGTCGGACAGCCAGCTGGTGATGTCGTACAGCGAGGAAACGCCGCCGAAAATCTTGCTGAAGATGCCCTTGTTGTGCCTGCCCTGGGTGGCCACCAGGGCCACCACGCCGATGATCAGCCCCACCGCGGAGCCGGTCAGGGCAATCACGCCAATGCCCGCGAAAAGAATCCACCAGGGCACCACGTCCAGGATGCCCTCCAAGGGGTGTCCGTCCCGGGCCTCCATATAGATGTGGATGCACTGGCCGCACACCAGCTGCAACGCGCCCAGGACGATGGAGAGAATCAGTAGGGTCATGGGGTCGTTGATGGGGTTGACGATGATGCCGTTATTGAAGGCTTGCAGCCAGGCCGGCAAATTCTCCGAGGCGATGCCCAGGAAGGACTCGCTGAACACCTCGATGGAGTTGCCGAAGAAGCCGCCGGTGAAGATGCCGCAGAGAAAGGTGGACAGGCCCAGCCACTGGCCCAGGCCAAAGGCGTTGCCCATGCCCCCCTTGGGGTGGTAGGTTCGGGTGATGAGGAAGGACACCAGGAAAATCACGATGCCGTACCCCACATCGGCAAACATGAAGCCGAAGAAGAACACATACCAGAAGAACACCACCGGGTTGGGGTCGATGCCGTCATAGGCGGGGGCGGAGTACATCTCCGTCACCATGTTGATGGGCTTCATCCAGTCCGGGTTGTCCAGCTTGGAGGGGGGCATTTCTCCCTCCTCCGGGTCGGTCAGCTCATAGGCCAGGTCGAACCTTTTCAGCTCCCGCTCCAGCTTGTCCTGCTTGGGGGCCTCCACCCAGCCTTCCAGGTAGACGATTTGGCCGTCGGTGAGGCCGTTCTCCTCCGCCGCCTCCTTGGCGGCGTCCTGGTTCAGCCTGTCCTGGAGGAGCTGCAAGTCGCTGCGGCAGGGGCCGAGGGCCACGATGCGGGCCTTGGCGGCCTCCTTTTCCCCTTCGATGCGGTCAAGCTCCGCCGTCAGGGTCTGGATATTCTCCCGGGCGGTGCCGGTGAACTCCTTGAACCGGATGGAGGAGAAGGTGTAGGGCTTCAGCACCTCCTGGGCGCTGGGCCACTCCGCCTTGTGGCAGAGGAGGAGGACGTAGTGGAACTCCTTGTCCTCGCTGATGGGCATCAGCTCCGTCAGGGGGGCGCGCTGGGCCAACTCGCCCCGCACCTCATCCAGGTCGGTGGCGGTGGGGATGGTGCCCATCAGGAGGGTGGTGGTCTGGGTGCCCTCCTGCTCCAGAGGTAAATCCAGAGTCTCCCAGGGGGTCAGGCTGGCCCGCTGGGCGGACAGCCGCTCCTGCTGGGTGGTGAGCTGGGCGATGGTGGATACGCATTCATTGATTTCCTGTGCGTTTGCCAGAGACGCCTTTGCCCGTTCCCCGTCAAAGAAGTCCGCCTCGGAGATGGGGGTCCGCTTGACGAAGAGGCCGGTTTTCACCGGGGCGTACTTTTTCAGCGTCGCCAGCGCACTGGTCACTGACGCGAGATCTGCCTTGACATCGCCCAGGCTGCTGGTGGCCCTGCTGAGCAGGGCGGCCCAGTCCGGGTCAGACAACAGCTCGTCCGGCTCCGACATCTCCACACAGCCAACATGAAGCAGCCGGGAGAACAGCTCGTCCCGCTCCTCCGCCAGCACAATCAGGCGCAGCCGCTTCATTCTGACAATGGACATCAGGCATTCACCACCCTTTCGACAATCAGTGATGCTGCCTGCTCAAGCCGCTGCTGGGCCTGGGCGCGGAGCTGGTCGCAGGCACCTTCCGCTTCCCGGATGATCTGGCCCGTGCGGACGCCGGCCCGCTGCTCGGCCTGAGCCATCAGCTCCGCCACGGCGTCGCCTGCGGCCTGCCTGGCCTGCTGCACAGTGGCCTGCCCGGCCTTCTCCGCGTCGGATGCCAGCTTCTTCGCTTCCTGCTGTGCCTCGGCCTTGCGCGCCTTCGCCCGCTCTTCCGCTTCCGTCACTTGTTTGACTGCTTCCAGAGACATCGTCTCACCGCCTTTCTGTTCTTTGATTTTGTCATCCCGCTGGGATAACTTGGTTTCGTATCCTTTTTTCGGTAAAGTGGCAAGGATACTGCTTCTTTATTTTATCCCAATCCACAGGTATTTGCAAGGATTTCTTTTGTGAAATTTGTGCAAAATAATGGACAAAATTTGAGGCGTGTCCGAAGGGCTCCCCAGCGTGGGGCGCGTGACCGGCTGTCGGCGGCGAATGGCCGATTTCTTAGATAAGGTGTGTTCAGGTGCGCTTACCCGCTCCCTCCACAGAGCATTCCCCTTCCCTCCGGTGAATACCAGCCCCCGAATCCGGTTAAACTCACCGGGAACAAACCGACTTAGGGAACCCCTGAACAAATGCACTTCGGCGCCTTGCGGTAAATTTGCGCCATAAATGCGTTGCAAAATCTTGAAATCCGTCAGGATTCCTGCGCTTTTGCGCCTTTTTCTGACGCAAATTTCCTCGCAATCCGCTCTTGTCCATTTATTCAGAGGTTCCCTATTTTGCTGTTATGGAGGTACCATAGACGATGAAAGCCATCATCCTTTCCGGCGGGCAGGGCGCCCGCCTCCGCCCCGTCACCTCAGAGCTGCCCAAGCCCATGATCCCCCTGCTGGGCAGGCCGCTGCTGGAGCATATCCTGCTCCTGCTGCGGCGCAGCGGCGTCACCGAGGCCGCCGTCACCCTCCGCTGTATGCCGGAGGTCATCCGCGCCTGGTTTGGGGACGGCAGCGACTGGGGGATGCGTCTGACCTATTTCACCGAGGAAGAACCTCTGGGGACGGCGGGCAGCGTTGGGGCCTGCCGGGACTTCCTGGAGGGGGAGACGGACTTCCTGGTGCTGCCCGGCGACTGCGTCTGTGACTTCGACCTCTCCTCCGCCATCGCCGCCCACCGGGAGGCGGGAGCCATAGCCACCCTCCTGCTCTACAGGGCGGCCAACCCCCTGGAGTACGGCCTGGTACAGACCGACGGCCAGGGCCGGGTGCTCCGCTTTGTGGAGAAACCGGGCTGGTCCCAGGTGTTTACCAACCAGGTCAACACCGGCATCTACCTGTTCCGTCATGAGATATTGGACCACATTCCGGCAGGGGAGGCCAGCGATTTCAGCCTGGACCTGTTCCCCCGCCTGCTGGAGCAGGGCGTCCCCATCCGAACCCAGACGCCCTACGGCTACTGGCGGGACGTGGGCACCCCGGAGGCGCTGCTGGCCGCCGCCAGGGACGCCCTGGACGGCAAGGTGAAGCTGGACATGACCCTGCCCCAGCGGAAGGGAGGCGTCTGGTCGGAGGAGCCGCTGCCAGAGGGTGCGGAGGTGCTGCCCCCCTGCTGGATCGGGCCGGGGGTCTCCCTGGGCCAGGGATCCATGATCGGCCCCCATACTGTGCTGGAGCAGGGCAGTACCGTAGGCAAGCGGGCCGCCGTCCAGGGCAGTCTGGTGCTGGGGGCCGCCGTAGGGGACGGGGCCGCCGCCACGGCTGCCATCCTGTGCCGGGGTTCCTCCCTGGGGAAGGGAGCCGTCATGGCCGACCACACCGTGCTGGGGGAGGACGCTGTGGCGGAGGAAAACGCCATCCTCCACCCCGGCGTCAAGGTGTGGCCCGGCCTGCGGGTGGCCGCCGGAGCCAGGCTGAACGCCTCCCTGACCGCCGGAGTCGGCCGGGGGCAGATGCTGTTCGGAGACGACGGCACCCTGTCCGGCAAGCTGGGCATCGACCTGACCCCGGAGCTGCTGGTGACTGTCGGCAGTATTCTGGGCAGCGAGGGCAAGGTGGGGCTGGGGGGCTTCGGCGGCTCCGGCTGTCAGGCCCTGCTGCGGGCGGCCTCCGCCGGTATCACCGCTGCCGGGGGAGACGTGTTCCTCCACGACGGCACCACCGCCATGGCCGCGGCCTGGTTCGCCCGCTCCGCCGCCGTCCCCGTCTCCCTGTTCCTGGAGCAGCGGGGGGAGGACAGCCGGATTCACTGCCTGGACGGGGACGGTCTGCCCTTCTCCCGGGCGCGGCAGCGGAGGCTGGAACAGGGCCTGCTGCGGGAGGCGGTGTACCGGGCCGCGCCGGGGCAAATCGGCGGGGAGCGGGTGACAGGCGGGGTGGACCGGAGCTGGCTCACCGACGCCGCCCGTTCCGTGGCCGCAGCCCCGCTGCCGAAGGTGACGGTCATCGTCTCCCACAACGGGCTGGAGAACCGCCTCCTGGCGGAGGGGCTGACCCTGCTGGGGGTGACGGTGGAGTATAAGGAGCGCAAGGGCGTCCCCGTCTTCCGGCTCAGCACGGAAGGCACCCTCTCCGCCGTGGACGAACAGGGCCAGCGCATTGGCGGGGAGCAGCTCCTGCTGCTGGTGCTGGCCATCCTGATGGAGCGGGGGGAGCGGACGCTGGCCGTCCCCTCCGCCGCCCCCGCCTCGGCGGAGAAGCTGGCGGAGCAGTTCGACTGCACCCTGTATCGCCTCTCCCGGGACGGCTGCGCCGGGCGGGAGTGCTACGCCGCCCACCCCGCCCTGTGGGACGGGGTCTACGCCGCCTGCCTGATTTGCAGCCACATGGGCCGCACCGGGCTGGGGCTGAACCGGCTGGTGGCCACCCTCCCCGCCTGTGCCGTCTGCCGGACGGAGGTGCAGCTGGAGCACGGCCGGGGGGAACTGATGCGGGCCCTGGAGGAGAAGTACCCTCAGGCGGAACACATGCCCGACGGCCTGCGCTTTACCGTGGGCAGCGGCAGCGTGTGGATCACCCCGCTGATACGGGCCTCCGCCCTGGGCATCGCCGCCGAAGCTGCCGACTCGGAGATGGCGGAGGAACTGTGCGCCCTGGTGCGGGAGCAGACGAAGGAGTTGGACGGGAAACAGTAATAAGGGGCTGCGTCGCCGATGCTTCCCGCTGCCGGAGCCGCAATGCCCCGGCGCGGGCGTTCCTGCCCGCCTCCGGGGCAGGAATTTCCTTCTGAAGCAAAGGAAACGACCCGATTTGGGCGTTTTTACCGTGCTTCCGCCCAAAGTAATTCCCGTTTTCTTCCTATTTTCCCGACGCATTGACAGTATACTTTGCCCGTTTTTTATGATATACTAATGGTATCAGAAGTTCGGCCCGACGGAGCGGCGCCGGATGGATGCAGGGTTTGAAGTGAGCGCCCTTCCCGACCCACGGGGAAGGCAGCCCGTCTCCGGCCTGAGAGACAGTGAAACGAGACGGGGTTTCACGTCCGGGCCAGCGGAGCGGGCTGCCTGTGATGGCAGGGCGGGGGATGCTCCTTCATCTACATGAATGAAAGCAACCTGAATGAGAACCTGAAAAATTTGAAGAGGACAGATTGCCCTCGAAAGGAGTTCCTTACGTCAATATGGCAGAAAAATTGAAAATTATCCCCCTGGGCGGCCTGGATGAGATCGGCAAGAACATGACCGTCTATGAGTATGGCAACGACATCATCGTGGTGGACGTGGGCATGGGCTTCCCGGACAACGATATGTACGGCGTTGATGTGGTCATCCCCGATGTCAGCTACCTGATGAAGAATCAGTCCCGCATCCGGGGCATCTTCCTGACTCACGGCCATGAGGACCACATCGGCGCGTTGCCCTACGTCCTGCGGGACATCCACGCCCCCATTTACGGCACCAAGATGACCCTGGGGCTGGTGCAGCTCAAGCTGGAGGAGCACAACCTGAAGGCGGATATGCGGGTGTGTCAGGCCGGGGACGTGATTCCCGTGGGCCGGTTCACAGTGGAGTTCATCCATGTGAACCACTCCATCTCCGACGCAGTAGCCTTCGCCATCACCTGTCCGGTGGGTACTGTCGTCCATACCGGCGATTGGAAAATCGACCCCACCCCCATCTCCGGTGGCATGATCGACCTGACCCGCTTCGGCGAGCTGGGGGAGCAGGGCGTGCTGGCCATGCTGTGCGACTCCACCAATGTGGAGCGGCCCGGCTTCACCAAGAGCGAGCGCAGCGTGGGGGACAGCTTTGACGCCCTGTTCCATGGCTGTGAGGAGCGCATCATCGTCACCACCTTCTCCTCCAATGTGGACCGTATCCAGCAAATCATCAACGTCGCCGCCCGGTACGGGCGGAAGGTGGCCGTCTCCGGCCGCAGCATGGAAAACGCCCTGCGGGTATCCACCGAACTGGGCTATATGAAGATTCCCGAGGGCACCATTGTGGATCTGGCCCAAATCAAGAGCCTGCCCAAGCGGCAGATCTGCATCATCACCACCGGCAGCCAGGGGGAGACCATGTCCGCCCTGACCCGCATCGCCTTCTCCACCCACCGTCAAATCGAGATTCAGCCGGGGGACCGCATCATTCTCTCCGCCTCCACCATTCCGGGGAACGAGAACGCCATCGGCGCGGTCATCAACGAACTGTACCGCAAGGGGGCCGAGGTGGTGAATGAGCGCAGCAATAACCTCCACGTCTCCGGCCACGCCTGCCAGCAGGAGCTACGCATCCTCCACGCGCTGGTGCAGCCCAAATTCTTCATCCCCGTCCACGGCGAGCAGCGTATGCTGCAAACCCACTCCAAGCTGGCCCAGAGCATGGGCATGAGCCCCAAGAACATCGTCATTACGGAGATCGGCAAGGTCATCGAGCTGACGAAGGACAGCTGCAAGGTCACTGGCACCGTCCCCTCCGGCAAGGTGCTGGTGGACGGCTACGGCGTGGGCGACGTGGGCAGCGTGGTGCTGCGGGACCGGAAACGTCTGGCCGAGGACGGCGTGATCGTGGTGGTCATGTCCATGTCCCACGAGGACGGCAGCCTGGTCTCCGGGCCGGAAATCATCACGCGGGGCTTCGTCTATGTGAAGGAGTCAGAAGAGCTGATCGAGGAGTTGGAGACCCTGGCCACCAGGGTTCTGACCGAGTGCGAATACAGGCACATGACCGACTGGACCAACATCAAGGGCGCAGTCAAAGGGGAGCTGTCCAGCTTCCTGTACAAGAAAACGAAACGGAATCCCATGATCCTTCCCGTGATTATGGAAGTGTAAGGGGATAAAAACAGGCCGGAGCGGTTGCTCCGGCCTGTTGGTTTTGGGCGGGCTGCAAGGCGGCGGAGGCGCCTGTAAGGAGCGCCGCCCCGGCCGGGCCAGGCAAACCAAAAACCGCCCCATGCGTGTCTCCACGCATGGGGCGGTGATTCGCTGTGTGATTGGGAACCGTTACCGTGCAAT
Source organism: Clostridiales bacterium (assembly GCA_021201475.1). Lineage (GTDB taxonomy): Bacteria > Bacillota > Clostridia > Oscillospirales > Oscillospiraceae > Onthomonas. Next base: position 6,048 of record JAJQEV010000107.1, on the reverse strand, counting down.
CAGGCTGACCCCGTCCATCTCGGCGGGCTTCTCCAGCCCCATCAAATCCAGCATGGTGGGGGCGATGTCCGCCAGGCGGCCATCCTTCAGCTTCACGTCCGCGCCCACGATGCAGAAAGGCACCAGGTTGGTGGTGTGGGCGGTGTAGGGCTTCACGCCGTCGTCCTGGAGCATCCGCTCCGCGTTGCCGTGGTCGGCGGTGATGAGGCTGACGCCGCCCATCTGGGTGGTGGCATCCACCACCTTTGCCACGCAGGTGTCCACCGTCTCCACCGCCAGACGGGCGGCCTCGTAGACGCCGGTGTGACCCACCATGTCGCAGTTGGCGAAGTTCAGGATGATGACATCGTACTTGCCGGAGAGAATGCGCTCCACGCAGTTGTCGCACACCTCATAGGCGCTCATCTCAGGCTTCAGGTCGTAGGTCGCCACCTTGGGGGAGGCGATGAGGCACCTGTCCTCGCCGGGGAACACCGTCTCCGCGCCGCCGTTGAAGAAGAAGGTGACATGGGCGTACTTCTCCGTCTCGGCAATACGCAGCTGGGTCAGGCCCAGGTTGGAGATATACTCGCCGAAGATGTTGTGCAGGCTCTCCTTGGGATAGGCGATGGTCACGTTGGGCATGGTGGCGTCGTAGGAGGTGGTGCAGACATAGTTGACGTGGAAGAAGCCCTTCTTCCGCTCAAAGCCGGTGAAGTCCGGGTCCACGAAGGTGCGGGTGATTTCCCTGGCCCGGTCGGGGCGGAAGTTCATAAAGATGATGCTGTCGCCCTCACCGATTTCGGCATTTTCTGCTGTGATAACAGGCACCACGAACTCGTCAGTGACGTCCGCGTCATAGCTGGCCTGCATGGCCCCCACCGGGTCGCCAATGAAGCGCTGGGCGCTCTCGCCGTAGACCATGGCCTTGTAGGAGCGCTCCACCCGGTCCCAGTTGGTGTCCCGGTCCATGGCGTAGTACCGGCCGGAGATAGTGGCGATCTGCGCGCCGTACTGGTCGCAGGTCTCCTTCATCTGGGCCACGAAGCCCTTGCCGGAGGTGGGGGGCACGTCACGGCCGTCCATGAAGCAGTGGACGAAAATCTTCTGGCAGCCCAGGTCGTGGGCCATCTTCACCGCCGCCTGGATATGGGTGATGTGGCTGTGGACGCCGCCGTTGCTCATCAGGCCGTAGATATGGACGGCGGTGCCGGCGTCCCTGGCCGCCGTCATGGCGTCCAGATAGGCCTTGTTCTGGAAGAAGGTGCCGTCCTCAATGGCCTTGGTGATTTTGGGCAGATCCTGGAACACCACCCGGCCTGCGCCGATGTTGGTGTGGCCCACCTCGCTGTTGCCCATCTGCCCGTCCGGCAGGCCCACGTCCAGGCCGGAGGCGGACAGCTTGGAGCAGGGGTTCTCCGCGAAGATTTCGTCCAGGTTGGGCTTCTTCGCATTGTAAACGGCGTTGCCCTTGACCTGGTCGGTCAGGCCGTAGCCGTCCATGATAATCAAAGTGGTCGGAGTTTTCATAGGCATAGCCTCTTTCTAAACAATGTCAGTGCCGCGCCGGGGAGCCTTACTCCTGGTTGGCCGCGTTGATGATGGCGTTGAACTTTTCCGGCACAAGGGACGCGCCGCCGATGAGGCCGCCGTCGATGTCGGGCTGGGCCAGCAGTTCCTCAGCGTTCTTCTCGTTCATGGAGCCGCCGTACAGGATGGTGACGGAGCGGGCCACCCGTGCGCCGTACAGCTTGCGGATGACGGTGCGGATCTCCTCGTTGACCTCGTTGGCCTGCTCGGCGGTAGCGGTCTTGCCGGTGCCGATGGCCCACAGGGGCTCGTAGGCGATGACAACATGGCGCATCTTCTCGGCGGGGATACCGGCCAGGGCGGTCTTGACCTGGAGGTCGATGAGTTCCTTGGTGACGCCGAGCTCACGCTGCTCCAGGCTCTCGCCCACGCAGATGATGGGGTACAGACCGGCTTCCACAGCGGCCAGGGCCTTCTTGTTGACAATCAGGTCGTCGTCATTCCAGTACTGGCGGCGCTCGGAGTGGCCGATGATGACGTACTTCACGCCCAGATCCTTCAGCATGGCGGCGGAAACCTCGCCGGTGTAAGCGCCCTTCTCGAACTGGGAGACGTTCTCAGCGCCGATGGCCACACGGGTGTCCTTGAAGGCCTTCTGTGCGGCAGCGATGTTCACAAAGGGAACGCAGACCAGGATGTCGCACCACTTGGCCTTGGGCAGCATGGTTTTCAGCTCGTCAGCGAAGGCCTTGGTCTCGGAAGCGGTCTTGTTCATCTTCCAGTTGCCGGCGATGATAGTCTTGCGGTATCTTCTGTTCATGGTAAGGAACCTCTTTCTTTTGCGTTTTTATATTATATCGACGAAACCCGCAGTGCGGCGTTCCTGTCGCTTTTCAACTGGTGAAAGGCGGCCTGAGTGCTACAAGCTCAGGCGCGCCTGAGACCGCCCGGCCCCGAAGGCGGGACGGGGCGGTCAAAGACAGGGTCAGTGTTGGGAAGTGCTTCGTTGTGCCGAGGCACTCGGAAAGGATGCCCGGCGTTCCCACCCCTCAGTCTGGCCTTGCGGCCAGCCAGCTCCCTCGTCGGCGTTAGCTTCGTATCCTTCGTGTCCGGCTGACGCCGAACCCTCAGTCGCTCCGCAACGCCTCCTCTCAAAATCGAACCCGCTTTGCTGGGCTTCGATTTTGTTTAAAGAACGTGGCGGTTACAACAACTTCCTGCCGCCCCTGAAAGGCAATGACGTGGCGATTTCCACATTTTCCTTGCCTCCCCCGAAGGGGGAGGGGGACCGACGGCAGCCGGTGGAGGGGTGCCTGTGCGAAACTGATTTCACAACAAATTTCCGTGAATTTACAAGGATGCGCCTTCGGCGCGGAATCCCGTGCGCCGCTTGAACGTGCCGCTGGCACGTTCATCTTGACAAATAATCTTCGATTATTTGTCAAGAAGCGCGGCTACACCGGGCAGCTCCTTGCCTTCCATGAACTCCAGGGAAGCGCCGCCGCCGGTGGAGATGTGGGTCATCTTGTCGGCATAGCCCAGCTGCTGGACAGCGGCTGCGGAGTCGCCGCCGCCGATGATGGTGATGGCGTCGGTCTTGCTCAGGGCCTGGGCGATGGCCTGGGTGCCTACGGCGAACTTCTCAAACTCGAACACGCCCATGGGGCCGTTCCAGATGACGGTACCGGCGTCGGCCACGGCGGCGCAATAGGCCTCCACGGTCGCGGGGCCGATGTCCAGGCCCTGCCAGCCGTCGGGAATCTCGCCGGTGGGAACCACCTGGGTATTGGCGTCGGGGGAATAGGCGTCGGCAATGACGGTGTCGGTGGGGAGCAGCAGCTTGACGCCCTTCTCCTCCGCCTTCTTGATCATTTCCAGCGCATACTGCTCCCAGTCGGCCTCCAGCAGGGAGTCGCCGACCTTGCCGCCCTGAGCGGCTGCGAAGGTGTAGGCCATGCCGCCGCCGATGATGACGGTGTCAGCAATCTCCAGCAGGTTGTTGATAACGCCGATCTTGGAGGAAACCTTGGAGCCGCCCAGAATGGCCACCAGGGGACGCTTGGGGTTGGCCAGAGCGCCGCCGATGATGTCCAGCTCCTTCTGAATCAGGAAGCCGGAGACGGCGGGGAGGTAAGCGGCCACACCGGCGGTGGAGGCGTGAGCGCGGTGGACCGTGCCGAAGGCGTCGGAGACGTACACGCCGTCCGCACCGGCCAGGTCGGCCAGGGCCTTGGCGAAGGCGGGGTCGTTCTTGGTCTCGCCCTTGTCATAGCGCAGGTTCTCCAGCAGCAGCAGCTGGCCGGGCTGGAGGGCGGCGGCCTTGGCCTGGGCGTCCTCGCCCACGATGTCGGCGGCCATGATGACCTCCTGGCCCAGCAGCTCGGACAGGCGCTTGGCCACAGGCTTCATGCTCAGCTCGGGCTTCCACTCGCCCTTGGGCTTGCCCATGTGGGAGCAGGCAATGACCGCCGCGCCCTGCTCCAGCAGGTACTGGATGGTGGGCAGAGCGGCGCGGATGCGCTTATCGTCAGTGATGACGCCGCTGCCGTCCTTCGCCATGGGGACGTTGAAATCGCAGCGAAGCAGAACCTTCTTGCCGGCTACTTCAATGTCAGTGACGGTTTTCTTGTTGTAGTTCATGTCGGAAATAACTCCTTTCGGTTGGTAAAATAGGGTAATAAACAAATTTATTAAATAAGACCCTCCGGCGGGAAGGTGTTATTTATGTGGTTGTTTAGTGGCTAGCAGTTAGTGGCCAGAGGCCCCTCCACCGCAGTCGATGTGGGATTTCGTTGCCTGCTTCCCCCTCACTCCGTAGGGGCGCACAGTGTGCGCCCGGCAAACCCTTTGGTTCCCACTGCTGTTTTTGTCGGGGAAGAGACGCAATTCCCTGTTTCGACCCCAGCGGAAAGGGAAACCTCCCTGCGGGCGCACACTGTGCGCCCCTACTGGAGAAGGGAGAACCCGGCGGTTTCCATCACAGCGAACAGCTCACGGCTGAGAGCTGCCAAATCCCATCTCCCCCTCCCCGGTCAAACCCGGGAAGCCGTTCTGCCGCAGTGCTTCATACAGTAGCACCGCCGCGGAGTTGCTGAGGTTCAGGCAGCGCACGTTGGGCAGCATGGGGATGCGGACGCACCGGTCAAAGTACCGCATCCGGAAATCCTCCGGCAGACCGGCGGTCTCTTTGCCGAAGAACAGCCAGTCCTCCGGCCCGTAGGCGGCTTGGGTGTAGCCCTGGGGGGCCTTGGTGGTGGCCAGCCACAGATGGCCCTCCGCCTCCGGATGGCGGGCGAAGAAGTCCTCCAGGCTGTCATACTCGGTGACGGAAACCTTATCCCAATAGTCCAGCCCGGCCCGGCGCACCCACTTCTCACTGAGTTCAAACCCCAGGGGGCGAATCAGGTGGAGGCTGACGCCGGTGACGGCGCAGGTGCGGGCGATATTGCCGGTATTCTGGGGGATCTCCGGCTCCACTAAAACGATATGTAGCATACGACCTGCGCTCCTTTGGCGGACACTCACATTCTAGTCTATTTTATTCGGAAAATCAACAGGAAATACCGAATTTGCCCCAAAAAATTTTCACTTTTTTTCGGCATGGGGAAGCTGAACGTCAAATTTTCGACAAAACGGCGCAAAAATCCGCCCGTTCCGGGCCGCAAAGGCCGCCCTTTAGCGGCCCCTAACCCTTCCTGCGCCGCCACTCCGCCACAGCCAGGGCGTCGCAGCGGTTGTTGTAGGTCGTGTCGGCGTGGCCCTTGACCCAGTGGAGGCGGACGGTGTGCCTGTCGCACAGGGCGAGGAGCCGCTCCCACAGATCCGGGTTCAGGGCAGGCTTTTTGTCAGCCTTGACCCAGCCCCGGCTCTGCCAGCCTCTGGCCCAGCCCTTGTCCAGGGCGTCGATGACGTATTTCGAGTCGGAGTACAACTCCACGATGCAGGGCTGCTTCAGGGCCTCCAGCCCTTTGATGACCGCCGTCAACTCCATGCGGTTGTTGGTGGTGGCGTCCTCCCCACCGGACAGCTCCAGGGTATGCTCCCCATACAGCAGGATGGCCGCCCAGCCGCCGGGGCCGGGGTTGCCGGAGCAGGCGCCGTCGGTGTATAGTGTGACAGTTTTCAAAGGGATACAACTCCTTTTTGGGATGATGTGGAGGGGTGAAAAGACCGGACAAACTCTTTATAACGAACTTCTCCTAAGAAAAGCAGGCGTTTCAGTTGGATGCTATTGCCCACCTGGTAGAACGTGAAGTATAAATCTTTATTTTTCTGTAGGGGCGGCCCTCGGCCGCCCTCAGAAACCACCTGCTTATCCGAGGCGGCCAGGAGCCGCCCCTACATCAAATAACCCCTTCGGCGCTTCGCGCCACCTCCCCTTTCAGGGGCGGCAAAAAGATAGTGGAAAATGCTGCATCAATGGCTCCCCTGAAAGGCAATGTCATCAACTTAAGGTTCTTTCCTTAGGTAAAGATTGATAAAGAAAATCAGTTCTTGCCCTCCCGGCGGGCCCCATTTCTTGCTCCGCCAAGAAATGGG
>JAJQEV010000101.1 GCA_021201475.1 Clostridiales bacterium | reverse complement strand
GCTTCGCCTTGTCCCTCAATCAGGTGGTCTATCAGGCAACAGACGATGTGACTTCTCACTGGTGAGACTGCCGCCCATGGCGGCTGGGTAACATTCTGCTTTTCCTTTGGTCGTGCTAATCTGAGTTTCAGTGCGGAAACGCATTTTTCTTTAGAAAAACGAAAATAAATCCTTAAGTTGATGTCATTGCCTTTCAGGGGAGGCAACGATATGGTCAGCTCGCTTGCCTCCCCTGAAAGGGTAGGGAGCGCAGCGGAAATGCCGCTTGACGGCAGAGGGGAACCGGCGATAGCCGGTGGAGGGGTTCCCAGCTGGAATTGCCAATAAAACGAATGTAACGAGATAAACAGCTTAGTTGTTGGTAAACACGGGCTTCGGCTTGGGCTTCTCGCGGCTCATAAAGCAGCCCATGCCTTCGATTTGGTCATGGGTCTCGAAGCAGGAACCGAACAGGCCCTCCTCCAGCGCCAGGGCATCGTCCATGCCCAGTTCCAGGCCCTCGTTGATGGCCTTCTTGCAGGCCCGGACGGCGATGGGGGCGTTTTTAGCGATGCCGGCGGCCATCTTCTGGGCGGCGGGCAGCAACTCCTCCACCGGGTAGACGGCGTTCACCAGGCCGATGCGCAGGGCCTCATCCGCCTTGATGTTCCGGGCGGTGTAAATCAGCTGCTTGGCCATGCCGGGGCCGACCAGACGGGCCAGGCGCTGGGTGCCGCCGAAGCCGGGGGTGATGCCCAAGCCCACTTCGGGCTGGCCGAATACGGCGTTGTCAGAGCAGATACGGATGTCGCAGCTCATGGCAAGCTCGTTGCCGCCGCCCAGGGCGAAGCCGTTCACCGCCGCAATGACGGGGATGGGCAGCGTCTCGATTTTGCGGAAGACATCGTTGCCCTTCTTGCCAAAGGCAGTGCCCTCGGCCTTGGTCAGGGTGCTCATCTCACCAATGTCAGCGCCGGCCACAAAGCTCTTCTCCCCGCCGCCGGTGATGATCAGGCAGCGGACAGCGGACAAATCCAGAGCATCGATTGCGGCGTCCAGCTCCTCCAGAACGGCGCTGTTCAGCGCGTTCAGCGCCTTCGGACGGTCAATGGTCAGGGTCGCCACCGCGCCCTGGGTTTCCAACTGAATGAAAGCCATGTCGTATTCCTCCTTGTAATGTGTTTCTTGTATGGAAACAGGTGAGCTTGTTATTTTTTTAACGAACTCTCTACCTTAAAAGTATATACGCTTTGGGGGCATGATGCAAGGGTTTTGCGGGAAAATTCTTGATAAATTTTTCACAACCTTGCCCGCGGGCAGAACAGCAAATTGCACAAGGGCGGCAGAGGGGGATTCTTTGCCGGAAATGAACAAGGCCCCGCCGGTTCAGGCGGGGGCGGATTTGTGCAAGACGCATCACAAGAGCGGCAATAGCGGACGGTTCAGGCGGCGGTTTCCTGGGCAGGAAACGGAGTTTTCTCTTCATCAGCCCCTGCCCGGGAGCAGAACTTCCTCAGGTAGACGCTTCCTCTTCCGAGAGGGTCGGCGCAGCCAACCTCTCCCCGCCGGCGGCAATCAGCGCCTGCTTCTCCCGTCGGGTGAGACGCTTCACCGCCCACTCCCGCCGGAGGGCGGCAGACTTGTCCGGGCACTGCTCCGCCCACACCAGATGCACCGGCAGCCGGGAGCGGGTGTACTTAGCCCCCTTCCCGGCGTTGTGGGCCTGCTCCCGCCGGGCCAGGTCGGTGGTGTAGCCGGTGTACAGGGTGCCGTCGGCGCACTGGGCCATGTAGACATAAAAGGCCATCCTCAGCCGTCCAGCCCGGCCCCGACCCGGCACAGGCCCGCCACCCGGTCGGCGGTTTTCACCGTGTCAAAGAGGAAGGCCCGCTTCCCGGCGGGGGTGGCCACCACCACCCGCTCCACCAGAACGCCCCCGGCGCAGCAGCCGGTGACGTGAACGCTGCCCTTGTCCCGCAGCACCTCCGTCACGGCGGAGAAGGGCAGATAGCTGCCGTTCCCCTGGTACAGGGCCAAGGCGCTGACCTTATACTGCCCCGCCCGGCTGGCCTGGCGGTAGTCCGCCCCCGGGTCGGGCAGCTCCACGCCGGGTACCATGCTTTTCCACGTCCGAGCCATCAGCCTCACCCCTTGTCCTCGGTCAGGAGCTTGTTCAGCTCCGCCATAAAGGTGTTGATGTCCTTGAACTGGCGGTACACCGAGGCAAAGCGGACGTAGGAAACCTCGTCCACCTTCCGCAGCTTCTCCATCACCAGTTCACCGATGCGCTCCGTCTGAATCTCCCGGTCTAGGGTGCTGGCAAGCTCCTGCTCGATTTCATCCGCGATTTTCTCCAGTTCCTCCATCTGGACGGGGCGCTTCTCGCAGGCCCGGATCATGCCGCGCAGCACCTTCTCCCGGTCAAACTCCTGGCGTTTGCCGTCCTTTTTGATGACGATCATAGGGAGCCGCTCCACCATCTCATAGGTGGTGAACCGCTTGCCGCAGCTCAGGCACTCCCGGCGGCGGCGGATGCTGTCCCGGTCGTCTGCCGGGCGGCTGTCCAGCACCTTGCTGTCCTGCATTCCGCAATAGGGGCATTTCATCCTTTGCTTCCTCCTTCAAAATGCGCTTATCATAGTTCTGTGTCCTCATTTTACCATGCAATTTTCCAGTGCGCAACCAATTTCTGCCGGATATTTTTCCCCGTTTGGCACATACTGTCAGTATCCAACATCGAAGGAGATGATAATATGGCAAACCTGACCAACAAGGAGCTGCTCGCCCTGGAGGATCAGCTCAACTTCGAGCATATCTGCCAAGCCAAATATGAGGCCGCGGCGGCTGAGACCCAGGAACAGTCCCTGCGGAACTGCTTTGACAAGCACGCCAGACAGCACAAGCAGAACTTTGACACCCTGATGACTTTCTTACAGTAAGGAGGACGCACAATGAACGACCAGGAACGGCTCACCGACCTGCTGCTCACCGAGAAGAAGATGAGCGGCAACTATAACACCTACGCCTCGGAATGTACCAACCCGAAGCTGCGCAACAGCTTCCTGCAAATGCTGCAATCCGGCCACACCACCCAGACCGAGCTGTACGACGCCAGCGCCTCCCGGGGCTGGTACAAGACCACCCCGGCGGAGGGTGCCAGAGTGGGCGAGGTAAAGCAGAAGTTCCAGGCTATGGGCTGACCGGATCGCCCTGTCCGGTCAGCCGGAACCACACGGCCCCCTCCCGGTACCGCCCAAAGCAGAACAGGGCCGGGAGGGGAAAGGCTTGCCCCGGCTGCCAGGGGAACCGGAGCAGGTAGCCCGCCCCCTC
>JAJQEV010000058.1 GCA_021201475.1 Clostridiales bacterium | reverse complement strand
AGGTGGTCTATCCCGTTAGAGACGATGTGACTTGATACCTGCTGAGACTGCCGCCGATGGCGGCTGGCGGGGATTGCCGTTCCGCCCTCCGCCGTCAAGCGGCATTTCCGCTGCGCTCCCTAGCCTTACGGCGGGCGGAACGTGCAATTTTATTATCCTTTGGTCGCTGAAATCTGACTGTACGGCTGCGTTGCTCCTCTCACCCCAGGATAGATGGTTTTTTAAGTTGACGACATTTCTTTCTGTGTGGCGAGGGCGAAGGTCACTTCGTCCCCTCGGCGATGCGTTTGGCGTACATTTCCTCATAATAGCGCTGATAGTCGCCGGACAGGATGCGCTGCCACCAGTCCTGATGGGTCAGGTACCACTGGATGGTCTTCTGGATGCCGTCCCGGAACATGGTCTCCGGCTGCCAGCCCAGCTCCCGCTGCATTTTGGCCGGGTCGATGGCGTAGCGCATATCGTGGCCCTTCCGGTCGGCGACGTGGACAATTAAGTCCTCGCGCTTGCCCAGGGCCTGGCAAATCAGGCGCACGATGTCGATGTTGTGCATTTCGTTGTGGCCGCCGATGTTGTACACCTCGCCCACCTTGCCCCGGCGGAGAATCAGGTCGATGGCCTTGCAGTGGTCCTCCACATAGAGCCAGTCCCGGACGTTCTTCCCCTCGCCGTAGACGGGGAGGGGCTTGTCCGCCAGGGCGTTGGCGATCATCAGGGGAATCAGCTTCTCCGGGAACTGGTAGGGGCCGTAGTTGTTGGAGCAGCGGCTGATGGTGGTGGGCAGGCCGTAGGTGCGGTGATAGGCGTTCACCAGCAGGTCGGCCCCCGCCTTGGAGGAGGAGTAGGGGGAGCTGGTTTTCAGCGGCGTCTCCTCGGTGAAGAACAGGTCGGGGCGGTCTAAGGGCAGGTCGCCGTACACCTCGTCGGTGGATACCTGATGGTACCGCTCCACCCCCACCTCCCGGCTGGCGTCCATCAGCACCTGGGTGCCGATGATGTTGGTCTGGAGGAAGATGCCCGGGTCCTCGATGGAGCGGTCCACATGGGACTCCGCCGCGAAGTTCACCACCATGTCCGGCTGCTCCTCCCGGAACAGGGCGAACATGGCCTCCCGGTCACAGATGTCCGCCTTCACGAAGCGGAACTGGGGGTTCTGGAGGGCCTCCGCAAGGGTCTCCAGGTTGCCGGCGTAGGTCAGCTTGTCCACGCAGACGATGCGGTCCTCCGGGTGCGCTTGCAGCTCCAGATAGACGAAGTTCGCGCCGATGAATCCGGCGCCGCCGGTGACGATGATTGTTTTACCCATAAATATCCCTCGTTTTGTGTGTAGTTTGTGGTTTTATCGTGGTTTTGCGGGTGGATTGTAATGATTTGTTCTTTATGGTTCGGTTGAACGCTAGCTATGCCGTCAGGATATAGCCTCTGATGCAAAAAACGTGATGAATGATTATGCTTTTTGATTAGAAGTTGTGACTTTGCCGCACAGTCAGATGTTATCCATCGTTGGACTATAAAATTGCACGTTCCGCCCGCCATAGGCGAGGGCGGAACGGCAATCGTCCCCAGCCGCCATAGGCGGCAGTCTCACCAGTGAGAAGTCACATCGTCTCTATCGGGATAGACCACCTGATTGAGGGACAAGGCGAAGCCGCCAGTGGGATAGGGGGAGGGTTCTTAGGGAGGGGCGAGGCCCCGAAGCCCCTTCCTGAGCCGCCTTCTTTCCCCTATTTCTTGGCGGGACAAGAAATAGGGCCCGCCGGGAGGGCAAACGCGCTTTTTCATTCCGGTATCCCTATCTAAGGAAAATTACCCCTCCGCCTCTTCTTTCAGGGGAGGCTTGGACAGGGGGGCACCGCCCCCTCAAAGGCTCTCCGCCCCATCGGCCACTTCCTCATACTGAATCTTCCCCTCGGACACCCGCCGCAAATGCTCCCCATAGGGACTCTTGCCGTACCGGGCCGCCGCCTCCAATAGCTTTTCCCTGGAAATCCAGCGGTTGGTGTAGGCGATTTCCTCCGGGGCGGAAATCTCAATGTCCTGCCACTTCTGAACGGTGCGGACGAAGGAGGTGGCTTCGGCCAGGGAGTCCATGGTGCCGGTGTCCAGCCAGGTGTAGCCCCGGCCTAGGATCTTCACGTTCAGGTCGCCGCCCTCTAAGTACATCCGGTTCAGGTCGGTGATTTCCAGCTCCCCACGGGGGGAGGGCTTCACCTGTTTTGCCAGCTCCGACACCCGGCGGTCATAGAAGTACAGGCCGGTGATGCAGTAATTGCTCTTGGGATGCTCCGGCTTCTCCTCCACCGACAGCACCTTGCCGTTCTGGTCGAACTCCACGATGCCGAAGCGCTGGGGGTCCTTCACATAGTAGCCGAAGATGGTGGCCTGGCCCTGCTTCGCCTGCTTCACCGCCCGCCGCAGCAGGGAGCCGAGGCCCGCGCCGTAAAAGATGTTGTCCCCCAGAATCAGGGCGCAGGGTTCCCCGTCCAGGAACTCCTCCCCCAGCAGAAACGCCTGAGCCAGCCCGTCCGGGGAGGGCTGCACCTTGTACTCCAGGGCCAAGCCGTACTGGCTGCCGTCCCCCAGCAGACGCTGGAAGTTGGGCAGGTCCTTGGGGGTGGAGATGATCAGAATCTCCCGGATGCCCGCCATCATCAGGGTGGACAGGGGGTAGAAAATCATGGGCTTGTCATAGACGGGCAGAAGCTGCTTGGATGTCACCATCGTCAGGGGATACAGCCGGGTGCCTGCGCCGCCGGCCAGAATGATGCCTTTCATTGTGTGTCCTCTCTTTCGTGTCAGTCGCTCTGATAGCACCTATTATACAGGATAAGCGGGGAAAAGGGAAGCGTCTCCCGGAAAAAAGCACGGAAATCAGGTTTCCGGTCAAGTGTACCGAAGGAACCTCTCACTTTTTTGTAGGGGCGGCCCTTGGCCGCCTTTCCATCCATAGTTTCGGTCATTGCCAGCGGTTCCTCCGTTCCAGTAGTAGAGAGTGAAAGCTAAAACCTTGTTTTATTCGACCGTCACAAAATGCCAACGGAACAGACTGCGGCATCACCCCTCAGTCAGCTTCGCTGACAGCTCTGCCGTCAAGCGGCATTTCCGCTGCGCTCCCTACCCTTTCAGGGTAGCCAATGACGTAGAAGATTATGACAACTTCTTGCCTCCCCTGAAAGGCAATGTCATCAACTTAAAGATGCGATTTATCCTGGATTAAGGAGAACAAGGTGGCCATACAGTCAGATTTCATCGACGGGCGGCCAACAAAATTGACGCCCGTCCCGCCGTAGGCAGGGACGTGGGCGGCAATCCCCGCCAGCCGCCATGGGCGGCAGTCTCAGCAGGTATCAAGTCACATCGTCTGCTGCCT
>JAJQEV010000099.1 GCA_021201475.1 Clostridiales bacterium | reverse complement strand
GCCCGCCGGGAGGGCAAGAACTGATTTCCTTTATCCATCTTTCCCTAAGGAAAAAGCCTTAAATTGATGACATTGCCTTTCAGGGGAGGCAAGAAGTTGTCATAATCTCTACGTCATTGGCTCCCCTGAAAGGAGTGCTGTCAGCGAAGTTGACTGAGGGGTGATGCCGTAGGCAGTTCCGTTAGCGTTTTGCGATAATCAAATAAAGTAAAGATTTAGTTTTCACCCTCTACTAGCCACTAAATATAATAAAAGGAGCGAATATTATGAACCATCTGAATCAAATCGCAGCCCAGCTGCCCCAGTACGGCCTGGACGCCATGCTCATCACCAGCGAGCCGGGGGAGTTTTACGCCATCGGCTTCCGGGGCGAGGGCACCGTCATCGTCACCGCAAAGGGGAACTATTATTTCACCGACTCCCGCTACATCGAGGCCGTGGAAAACCTCAACCTGCCTGCGGAGGTCACCATGGCGGGGAACGGACGGGGCCACATGACCCTGACGGCGGAGGTGCTGAACCGGTGCGGCCTCCGCAAGGTTGGCATTGAGGAGCAGTATCTGACGGTGGCCTCCTTCCGGGCCATGACGAAGCAGTTCCCCGATACCGTGGAGCTGGCGCCCGCCGGGCAGCTGCTGACCACCCTTCGGGCCGCCAAGGACGAGGAGGAGCAGGCCGCCATGAAGGAGGCCCAGCACATCACCGACCAGGCGTTTGACCGGATTTTGAACGACATCAGGCCCGGCGTGAAGGAGTGCGAGATTGCTGCCAAGCTGACCTATTATCAGATGCTGCTGGGGGCGGAGAAGAACTCCTTCGACCCCATCGTGGCCTCCGGCCCCAACGGCAGTATGCCCCACGCGGTGCCCGGCCAGAAGGAGATTCAGAAGGGCGAGTTCGTCACCATGGACTTCGGTGCGCTGTATCACGGCTACTGCTCCGACATGACCCGCACCGTCTGCGTCGGCCAGCCCACTGAGGAGATGAAAACGGTGTACTACACCGTGCTGGAGGCCCAGGAGGCCGCCATCGCCATGAACCACGCCGGGGTGCTGGGCTGCGACGTACACAACACCGCCATGGCGGTGCTGGAGAAGGCGGGCTATGGAGACAAGATGGGCCACGGCTTCGGCCACAGCCTGGGCATTGAGATTCACGAGAACCCCAGGGCCAGCGCCGCCTGCCGGGAGCCGCTGCCCCTGAATTGCATGATTTCCGAGGAGCCGGGCATCTACCTGCCCGGGAAGTTTGGTGTCCGCATCGAGGACGTTGTGCTGCTGAAGGAGGACCATTGCATCGACATCACCCACGCGCCCAAGCGGGAGCTGATTATCCTGTAAGTGAGCAAAGAATTTCCGTCATCTTGATGACGAAAATCGGGAAAAAACGGGGGAAATCTTGATGGAATTTCCTTGACACGGATTGCTCTGCATGGTAAAATGTAAACTTGTGTAGGGCTGCAAACAGACTGGCGAGGGGCGAAAGCACTTGATTTCCCAACTGAAAACCGGAAAATGCGTCGTTGGTCTGAAGCAGACCCGGAAGTCGGTGGCCTCCCGCAGGGCAGAGCGCGTGTTCTACGCCTTGGACGCAGACCCCGCCGTCACCGATGCCCTGCTGGCCCTGTGCCAGGAGTACGATGTACCCTGTGAGGCGGCCCCCTCCATGCGGGAACTGGGCCAGGCCTGCGGCATCAAAGTCGGGGCCGCAGCCGCCGCGCTGATGCGGCCATCCTGCGCAGCGCAGGAATAAATTGCTTTTAACGGAATAAAAACCCCGGATTCCGTTAAAAATAAAATCATCTGTTAGGAAAGGAGGAAACACTATATGCCTACGTTTAACCAGCTGGTTCGTAAGGGAAGAAGCACGACTGTTTACAAGTCCAACAGCCCCGCTCTTCAGAAGGGCAGGAACACCCTGAAGGATAAGGAGACCGATCTGTCCTCTCCCCAGAAGCGCGGCGTCTGCACCGCAGTCCGTACCGCCACCCCCAAGAAGCCAAACTCCGCACTGCGGAAGATCGCCCGTGTGCGTCTGTCCAACGGCTATGAGGTCACCGCGTATATCCCCGGTGTCGGCCATAATCTGCAGGAGCACTCCGTCGTCATGATTCGCGGCGGCCGTGTCAAGGACCTGCCCGGCGTTCGTTACCACATCATCCGCGGCACACTGGATACCCAGGGCGTCAACGGACGGATGCAGGCCCGCTCCAAGTACGGTGCGAAGCGTCCCAAGGCCAAGAAGAAGTAATGCTTCTCAGCTGAGCAACTGAAACTTTTGCGCATTTGCGCAAGGCAAACGCCTTGCCATGATGTTTATTCATAGATTGGAGCCGCTGGGCTCCGTGGGTAAATTTCAGGCAGGCACGGGGCGGCACAGCCGCCCGGACACGGAAGTGACTCACTTTCGAGTACCTATGAAATCATTTTAATATGAAGGAGGGAAGTAAAGTGCCCAGAAGAGGAAATGTACCCAAGCGGGAGGTTCTGCCCGATCCTGTTTACCATTCTGTGCTGGTCACCAAGCTGGTCAACAGCGTTATGCTGGATGGCAAGAAGGGTGTGGCGCAGAAGGTCGTTTATGGCGCTTTCGACATCATCCAGGAAAAGACCGGCAAGGACGGTCTGGAGGTGTTCCAGGCGGCTATGGAGAACATTATGCCCAGCCTGGAATGCAAGAGCCGCCGTGTCGGCGGTTCCAACTATCAGGTGCCCATTGAGGTGCGCCCAGCCCGCCGTCAGACCCTAGGTCTGCGCTGGCTGACCACCTACGCCCGGGGCCGCGGCGAGGCCACCATGAAGGAGCGCCTGGCCGGCGAAATCATGGACGCTGCCAATAACACCGGCAGCGCCGTGAAGAAGCGTGAGGACGTCCACAAGATGGCCGAGGCCAACAAGGCCTTCGCCCACTATCGCTGGTAATCGCGTCCCCATTGATTCGATGCGAGTATAAGGAGCAATTTTAATGCCTAGAAAAACAAGTCTGGAGAAAACCAGAAATATCGGCATCATGGCTCATATCGACGCAGGCAAGACCACAACCACAGAACGTATTCTCTACTATACCGGTGTCAACTACAAGATGGGTGAGGTCCATGATGGCGCCGCCACTATGGACTGGATGGTTCAGGAGCAGGAGCGCGGCATCACCATCACCTCTGCTGCCACCACCTGTTTCTGGCGTGACCACCGTATCAATATCATTGATACTCCGGGTCATGTGGACTTCACTGTGGAGGTCGAGCGTTCCCTGCGTGTGCTGGACGGCAGCGTGACTGTCCTGTGCGCCAAGGGCGGCGTCGAGCCTCAGTCTGAGACTGTCTGGCGTCAGGCTGATAACTACCATGTGCCCCGCATGATTTATGTCAACAAGATGGACATTATGGGCGCCAACTTCTACCATGTCCTGGACATGGTGCATGAGCGCCTGAAGGCCAACGCCGTCGCCATCCAGCTGCCTATCGGCGCTGAGGCGGACTTCCGCGGCATTATCGACCTGATTGAGATGAAGGCCGACGTCTACTATGACGATATGGGCAAGGATATGCGTATCGAGGAGATCCCCGAAGATATGCTGGAGAAGGCTCAGGAGTATCGCCAGAAGATGCTGGACGAAATCGCCGACGTGGATGACGACATCATGATGATGGTGCTGGAAGAGGAAGAGATTCCGGTTGACATGATTAAGGCCGCCATCCGCAAGGGCTGCATTGACAATAAGATCGTTCCCGTTGTCTGCGGCACCTCCTACCGGAACAAGGGCGTGCAGAAGCTGCTGGATGCCATCGTGGACTATATGCCCGCCCCCACCGACATCCCCGCCATCAAGGGCGTCAACCCTGAGACCGACGAGGAGGAGACGCGGGAGTCCGATGACAACGCCCCCTTCAGCGCCCTGGCCTTCAAAATCATGACCGACCCCTATGTGGGCCGCCTGACCTTCTTCCGGGTGTACTCCGGCCAGTTGGATACCGGTTCCTCCGTGCTGAACTCCACCAAGGGCAAGCGGGAGCGCATTGGCCGTATCCTCCAGATGCACGCCAACCACCGTGAGGACATCGAGAAGGTCTACTCCGGCGACATCGCCGCCGCTGTGGGTCTGAAGAACACCACCACCGGCGACACCCTGTGCGACGAGAATCACCCCGTCATCCTGGAATCCATGGAGTTCCCGGAGCCGGTTATCCGCGTCGCCATCGAGCCCAAGACCAAGGCCGGTCAGGAAAAGATGACCGTGGCCCTGATGAAGCTGGCGGAGGAAGACCCCACCTTTAAGACCTACACCGATGAGGAGACCGGTCAGACCATCATCGCCGGTATGGGCGAGCTGCACCTGCAAATCATTGTGGATCGACTCCTCCGTGAGTTCAAGGTGGAGGCCAACGTGGGCGCACCCCAGGTGGCCTATAAGGAGACCATCCGCAAGAAAGTGGATCAGGAAACCAAGTACAAGCGTCAGAGCGGCGGCAGCGGCCAGTACGGCCATGTCAAAATCATCGTGGAGCCCAACGAGTCCGGCAAGGGCTATGAGTTCACCAACGCCGTGGTGGGCGGTGCCATCCCCAAGGAGTTCATCCCGGCAGTCGACGCCGGTATCCAGGGTGCGCTGCAAGCCGGCGTACTGGCCGGTTATCCGGTGGTGGACGTGAAGGTCACGCTGTACGACGGCTCCTATCACGAGGTGGACTCCTCTGAGATGGCCTTCAAAATCGCCGGTTCCATGGCCTTCAAGGAGGCCATGCGCAAGGCTGACCCTGTCCTGCAGGAGCCCATTATGAAGGTTTGCGTCACCGCCCCCGATGAGTATATCGGCGATGTCATTGGCGACATGAACAGCCGCCGCGGCATGATCCAGGGCATGGAGCCCCGGAACGGCGCCACCCAGGTGGACGCCTTCGTGCCGCTGAGCAATATGTTCGGCTACGCCACCGACCTGCGCTCCCGTACTCAGGGCCGCGGCCAGTACACCATGGAGCCCTCCCACTATGAGGAAGTGCCCAAGTCCATCGCAGCCGACATTATCACCGGCCGCGCCAAGCGGGATTAACGCTCACAAATACGGTGCGGCGGCAGGGCCGTCTGCACCGTATCAGGTATAAATCCCGGGTTCTATCGTGAAAATCCTATTGCATTTTTTGACTCAATAGGATACAATAGGCGTATAGCCAAAAACTATGATTCTGCTATTCATAATTGTAAGGAGGAAATTCCAATGGCTAAACAGAAGTTTGACCGTTCCAAGCCCCATGTAAACATCGGCACTATCGGCCACGTTGACCATGGCAAGACCACCCTGACCGCCGCCATCACCAAGTACCTCTCCTTCTCCGGTAAGGCTAGCTATACTGACTACGCTTCTATCGATAAGGCTCCTGAGGAAAAGGAGCGCGGCATCACCATCAACACCGCTCACGTGGAGTATGAGACCGAGAACCGTCACTATGCCCACGTTGACTGCCCGGGCCATGCTGACTATATCAAGAACATGATCACCGGTGCCGCTCAGATGGACGGCGCTATCCTGGTCATCGCCGCCACCGACGGCGTTATGGCTCAGACCAAGGAGCATCTGCTGCTGGCCCGTCAGGTGGGTGTGCCCTATATCGTCGTGTTCCTGAACAAGTGCGATCAGGTCGACGATGAGGAGCTGCTGGAGCTGGTGGAGATGGAAGTCCGCGAGACTCTGGACTTCTATGAGTTCCCCGGTGACGACACCCCCATCATCAAGGGTTCTGCTCTGAACGCTCTGATTTCTGACTCCACCGACCCCGATGCCCCTGAGTATGAGTGCATCAAGGAGCTGATGGACGCTGTCGATGACTATATCCCCACTCCCGACCGTCTGGCCGACCTGCCCTTCCTGATGCCCATCGAGGATGTGTTCACCATCTCTGGCCGTGGCACCGTGGCTACCGGCCGTGTGGAGCGTGGCGTGGTCAAGATGGGTGAGCAGGTTGACATCGTCGGCCTGGAGGAGGAGAAGAAGTCCTCCGTCGTCACCGGTCTGGAAATGTTCCGCAAGACCCTGGACTTCGCTCAGGCTGGCGACAACGTCGGCGTCCTGCTGCGTGGTATCGCCCGTACTGACATCGAGCGCGGCCAGGTTCTGTGCAAGCCCGGCTCCATCCATCCTCACACCAAGTTCAAGGGCCAGGTTTACGTCCTGAAGAAGGAAGAGGGTGGCCGTCACACCCCGTTCTTCAACAACTATCGTCCCCAGTTCTACTTCCGTACCACCGACGTGACCGGCGTCATCACCCTGCCCGAGGGCACCGAGATGTGTATGCCCGGCGATAACGTCGATATGGATGTGGAGCTGATTACCCCCATCGCCATTGAGAACGGCCTGCGTTTCGCTATCCGTGAGGGTGGCCGCACCGTGGGTTCCGGTGTTGTTATCGGCATCAACGAATAAGGTGCTACCCTAAACGCAAACAATCATTTACAGCTATAGCCAGACCTGTTTCGGCAGGTCTGGTTTTTTTGCTTGCGTTCCATGAGGAAAGAGGGTATACTGTTCTTGTCGCATCAGTTCTATCGCTGAGCAAAAGTGAAGGAGAGAGAGAAATCATGCTTGAACTGGAAACCGTATTGACCGTCCTGACCGGCAGCATTTTGCCCGTGATATTTACTGCCCTGATTTGCCTGCTGGTAGCAAAGTACCTGCTGAAGATGTTCTTCAAACTGCTGGACAAATCCCACCTGGAGGCCACCCTCATCAAATTTATCAAGCCGGTGCTGAATGTAGTGATTTACTTCTGCGCCATCCTGATTATTGCCAACCGGATGGGCTTCGACACCACCTCCGTGGTTGCCTTCGCCTCCGTACTGTCCGCAGCCTTCGCGCTGGCCGCCCAGAATGCCCTTTCCAACCTGTTCGGCGGCATCCTGATGCTATGGACAAAGCCCTTCCTGGTGGGGGACTACATCATTGCCGGTGAGAAGGAAGGCACCGTGCTGGAGATCGGCCTGTTCAACACCGTGCTGAACACCATCGACAATAAGCGCGTGACCATCCCCAACGACACCATCTCCTCCACCTCCATCACAAACTGCTCCGTGGAGGGGAAGCGCCGGGTGGATCTGGAGATCACCGCCGCCTATGAATCCCCGATTGAAAGCGTCAAGTCTGCCATTCAGGAGGCCATTGCCGCCACGGAATATACGATAGATGACCCGCTGCCCCCCTTCGTCCGGGTGAAGAGCTATGGCGAAAGCTCCATCACCTATGTGGTGCGCGTGTGGACAGAAAACGCCCGCTATTGGGATGTCTATTTTGACCTGCTGGAGAACATCAAGGTCTACTTCGACCGCAACGGCGTCATTATGACCTACAACCACATCATTGTCCATCAGGCCAAGTGACCTGCCCCTCAGGTGGGATAGTACAGGCTGTGCATGAAGCCGTCCAGGGCGCTGGAGCGGATGTCGCCGCCGATGATTTCACCGTCACAGGTCAACAGGTCTGCATAAACGTACTGCGCCGCACCTGGGTAATTCAAAACCTCATAGGTGCAGCGCAGCACAGTTTCCCCGGCGTAGTCGGTCAGGGTGAAGCCACAGCGCGCCTGTAGGGCGAGGTACTCGTCATACTCGCTGGTGAAGGCAGCGGGCAGGGAGACGTAGTCGCAGGTGGGTTGCTGCCCCACCTCCCAGCCATAGCCCTCCAGAAAGGCGCGCTGTGCCTCAATCTCTGCCAGAGTGGGCAGGGTCGGCTGCGCGGCGGCTTCGGTGGAGGCGATAGTCCCGGCCCACCAGCAGAGCAGCAGGGCCAGGATTACTGCGGCGCAGGCAATCGTGCTGCGGGCCGCCTGCCGGACGGAAAAAACCATATCGTATCCTCCCATAATTGCGATACTGTCCCTCTGGAGAAGGGCGCTGAGTGCTTTCTGCGGGGGCCAATACTCACTGTATGGGGAGGACAGGCCAAACATGACATCCCATCCACAGGACGGAACAAAACAGGGAGCCGCCCCATCCGGCCTTGCCGCAGGATGAGCGGCTCCCAATGACAAAGGAGGAAGTATATTATGTCACAGACAAGCGAACTCGTCCGCGCCAGATTCACCGAGGGGGACAATATCCGGGACGCCGGGCTGACCACCCCGGAGGATATTCAGCGGTGCGACGACATCCGGTACGGCCCCGACCCCCAATGGCAGGTACTGGACGTGTACCGGCCCAAGGCCGCTCAGGGGCAGCGGCTCCCCGTCATCGTCAGCGTCCACGGCGGCGGCTGGGTCTACGGCGATAAGGAGCGATACCAGTTCTATTGCATGAACCTGGCCCAGCGGGGCTTCGCGGTGGTGAACTTCACCTACCGCCTGGCGCCGGAGTTTCAGTTCCCCAGCTCACTGGAGGACACCAATCTGGTGTTCGCCTGGGTGTTGACCCACGGGGCGGAGTACGGGCTTGACACGGCGCACGTCTTCGGCGTTGGAGACTCCGCCGGAGGCCACCTCCTGGGGCTGTATGCCAACCTTTGCACCAACCCGGAGTATGCGGCACGGTTCCCCTTCCAGCCGCCGGAGGGCTTCGCCCCCACCGCCGTTGCCCTGAACTGCGGTGTGTATCAAATCTCCACAGACGGGGCCGGCGATGAGTTGAACCGGCTGCTGATGGCAGACCTTATGCCGGAGCATGGGACGCCGGAGGAGCTGGAGGACATCAACGTGATAAAGTACATCACCCCGCAGTATCCCCCCACCTTCTTTATGACCGCCACCGGGGACTTTTTGCAGGCCCAGACCCCTCTGCTGCAAGGGGCGCTGATGGCCAGCAGCGTCCCCTGCGTGTTCCGCTTCTACGGGGACGCGGCCCGGGAGCCGCTGGGCCATGTGTTCCACTGCAACATCAAGACGGAGGACGCAAAGCGGTGCAACGATGAGGAGTGCGCCTTCTTCCGCAGCCTTCTGTGAATTCTAAAGACTGGCAACGCCGCCCCCCTGGGGGGCGTTGACCGTCACCTGACACTCGCACACCTGGATGTCCCGGTTGTACAACTCGTAGGGCTGGTCGGCGCGGAAGCGGAGAGAGTCCCCCCGGGTCAGGCGGTACTGCTCGCCGTCCACGGTCAGCAGCAGGGTGCCATAGTAAACGGTGATGAAAATCATCGTGCCGGGCTGACGGGCAGGGGCCTCATAGCGGCCGCTGGTCAGCAGCCGCAGCCGGTAAATGCTGAAGCTCTGGGCGGCATCTGAGGGAAAGAGGGAATAGAACACCACTTTGCCGCCGTCTTCCTTGCGGCTGACGTTGTTGCTGGAGGAGACGAACTCCACCGCCGGAACCGGAATCTCCAGCAGGGTACTGCACTCCAGTTCCAACCCGGCGGCGATTTTGTAGAGGACGGAGACGGTGGGGTTCACCTCGCCCCGTTCGATTTGGCCCAGCATACTTTTGCTGACACCGGTCAGCTTGGCGGCCCTGTCCAGGCTCAGGCCCTTTGCCTTGCGTTCCCGTCGGACATTGACAGCGACGGCTTCATTGATAGTCATGGGGATTGCCTCTCTTTTTCTCCCAAAATCTTGCACGAAACAACTGTTATAGTATACGCTTGGAACGCTTTTTCGTCAAGACTCTTTTTCGACAAAAAGAACGGCCCGGAGAGAGAAAAGTGTGCTCCCCAACCAAAAGCGCCCCCTTCCGCCGTTGGCGGAAGGGGGCGCGCTACGTCAGATTGGGTTACTGCTGGCTCCCGAACTCATAGTCCTTGCCGGGCAGGATGGCATTGGTGATAATGCCCACCAGGGCGGCGACGGCCAGAGCGGTCAGGGTGATGGAGGTACCGGCCACCTGGAAGGTGATGCCGTCAGAGAAGCCCAGGCCGGAGACCAGAATCAGGGCCGCGATGATCAGGTTGCGGCTGTTGGTCAGGTCAACGTGGTTTTCCACCATATTGCGCACGCCGATGGCGGAAATCATGCCGTACAGCACGAAGGAGACGCCGCCGATGATGGCGCTGGGGATGGAGCCGATGAACTGGGCCGCCACCGGCAGCAGAGACAGCACCACCGCGTAGATGGCCGCCAGGCGGATGACCATGGGATCGTATACCCTGGACAGGGCCAGCACGCCGGTGTTCTCACCATAGGTGGTGTTTGCGGGGCCGCCGATCAGTCCGGCCAGTGCGGTGGCGATGCCGTCACCCAGCAGGGTGCGCTGGAGGCCGGGGTCCTCCACATAGTTCTCGCCGGTGGTGGCGGAGATGGAGGAGATGTCGCCGATATGCTCCATCATAGTGGCTACGGCGATGGGGGCCATCACCAGGATGGCGGTCAGGTCGAACTTGGCCAGGCGGAACTTGGGCAGGCCGATGAAGCCGGAGACGCCGGAGGACACCGCCGCAGCGACGCCAGAGAAGTCAATGATGGCGGAGCCATCCGGGTTGGTGAAGCCCAGGGCCATCATCACCAGGGCCACCACATAGGCCCCCACCACGCCCAGCAGGATGGGGATGATCTTCACCATGCCCTTGCCCCAGATGTTGGCGACAACGATGATCAGCAGGGCGACGATGGCCAGGAACCAGTTGGAGGAGGCGCTGCTGACAGCGGAGCTGGCCAGGGACAGGCCAATCAGGATGATGATGGGGCCGGTGACCACCGGGGGCAGGAACCGCATGACCCGCTTGACGCCCACCAGTTGGATGATGGCGGCCAGCACCAGGTACAGCAGACCGGCCACCACAATGCCGCCGCAGGCGTAGCTCAGCTTGTCCGTCGCTTCCATGTCGGCATAGATGCCTGTGTCCAGCGCGGCCACGGAGGCGAAGCCGCCCAGGAAGGCGAAGGAGGAACCCAAAAAGGCGGGCACCTTAAACTTCGTACACAGGTGGAAAAACAGGGTGCCAAATCCGGCGCAGAACAGCGTCAGCTGAATCAGGTCGGCGGAATCCAGGCCGAAGTAGCCTGCCACCAGAATGGGTACCACAATGGTTGCGCCAAACATGGCGAACATATGCTGAAGGCCCAAAACCAGGGTTTTGGGGGTGCCAAGCTCCTGGAAAGCGTGGCGAATGCCCTCTTCGGGAACGGAATTGTTGCTCATTGTACTCCCTCAATCTTTCTATGAAATTTGGGGGCGACGGACGGTGTCCGGCCCTTATTATTTACTATAACACGGGGAGAATCGTCCCGTCCATGTCGGTTCTGTACAAAGGAGAGGAAAATTCCCTGAAAAAATTGGGATTTTCACGATTTTGTGCGTTTTCCCCGTTGACAGCTTCCCTTTTCGGCATTATACTATTATTATGTGTGGCTGTTTCCTACCGGCGAAGCAGCCGCACAACGCTGTTTTCGGGCAAAGAGAAACCCCTCACTGCGGCAAGCTGCGGTGAGGGATTTTTTTCAAGGAAAAAGCCGGGAAACGGATGCACATCAACCGGTCCAACCCCCGCTCATTGGCGGAAGCAGGCTGAGAGTGAAGCGGCTGAACGTCGCCCAGGCGGTGTCCTTTGAAGCTACTTCATCATAGCACCGACGAACTATTTTGTCAACCACTTTTTCTTTAATAATTTGTGAACAAAGGGAGAAGCATTTTGCAAAATGCTTCGTAAAACAGTTTAAAGTTTTTTCACAATCAGGTCGCAGATTCTTCAACATTCGTCCTCCAATGTCTGGTAAGATAAAGACGGTAAGAAAACCGCTTCCATTGCGTTTCACAGTGTAGAGCTGACTTATCTACAAAATACTGCCCACCAGCCCGGCAAGGGCCGGAGCTGGTGGCAGACCAAAATTCCCACGCATCAGCGTGTTTTAGCCCACTCCGGCACATTGCCGAAGTGGGCATTGTGCGTCCAGGGACGTTTATCCGGAGGCGTTCAGTTCCTTGCGCTTCTGGGAGGGGGTGCAGCCGTAAATCTCCCGGAACATCTGGTTCATCAGCTTGATGTTGGCGAAGCCGTGCTTTTCCGCCAGCTCGGAGATGGTCAGGTCGGAGTATTTCATCTCCTCGCAGATATGGGCGATGCGCACACTGTTCACATACCGGGTCAGGGAGACCCCCATGTTCTTCTTGAACAGGCGGCAGAAGTATTCCTTGGTGACCCCCATATAATCCGCCGCCCCGTCCAGGGTCAGCTCCTCCGCGTGATGGAGGTCGATGTAATCCAGCAGCGGTTTCAGGCGGGCGATGCCGGTCTGCACCGTCTTGACCTCCTCCTCCACCAGGGGGTGGGAGAAGTGCTGCACCAGCACCTGCGTGGTGCTGTAGACCAGGGCGGCGCACTCCAGCAGGTAGCCCTCCGGCTGCTCCTGGTGCAGCAGGGCGATCTGCATCATATTGGCGTTGATGCGGCTCATGGCCTTGGCCCGCTCCAAATCGTTGGAGGAAAAGGACAGGGAGAAGCGTAGCTTGTCGAAGGTGGGGACATACCGCTTCATGTCATCGGGGAAAATGTGGATGTAGAAGCCCTCGTAGGCCTCATGGCTCCAGGACTCGTGGATGGTCATGCTGTTCAGCAGGAACAGCTGCTGGGTGTGGGCCGTCATGGATTCGCCGTCGCCTACCTTCACGAAAATAAACCCTTTCGTGCAGAACAGAAGCTCCAGCGCATAGTGCCAGTGGGCGGGGTAATAGAAGGGCGTTCCCTCTAAAAAATCGATTCTGAATCCCTTCTCTCCCGCGGTTTTCACGTTTTCGTGGAAATAATGATCCATCAGGACAGCCTCCTTTCCTAAAACAATAGTACCATAGCTTACAGAAAATGTCAACGGACTTCCAGTTTCTTCCAGTTCCGGAGGCTGCCTCGAGCGCAGCAAAGGACAAAAGCTGCATTTTTGACAACTTATAGAAAATTGCTCAGAAAAGTGTGAAAAATCCGGTGCGCCTTTCAAAAGTCAATATCGACCATAAAAAGGCTAAAAACCTGCCTTGGCAGAGAACAGCAGCCGTGGTATCATTAGGATGCTGAAAGGAACCGGATGAGGCAAGGGCACAAGGTTCCGGACAGCAACTGCTAACGTGCGCGGCGCCAGCCGGGTTCCGGTGGGCAGGGGCGATGAGGGCGAACCTCCGCTCCCGTTCAGGCAGTGCGCCAACAGAATTTCAGAATGAAGGAGTTATGAGTATTATGAAAAAGAATCACAACCAGAAGCTGTCCATCTTTGGTAAGAAAGTAGCTTTGACTGACCGTTTGATGGACGACATCTACTGCGATACCACCCCCCGCACCAAGGATTACCGCTATGTGCGCTGAGAAGGCCCCTGCTTATCGCAGCCTTTGCACCTCCGGCAGCGCCCTTCGGGTGCGGCGGGGCGGATGCCGCAGCGACCAACCCGAGTGGGCTGGGTTGGCCTATTGAATTCGCGTTTTCCCTTTTTTCTCCTCTTTTCGTAGGCGGAGCCGCCTGGGGCGGCTCCGCTGAGGGAGGGAACCCATCAGGGCGGGAACGCCCCCTGTTCACCGCCCGTTTCCATATAGAGTTGCGTTTTCCCTTTTTTCTTCTTTTTTCTTCGGGAACCAGGATCGCGCTTTGCGCGGTCCTGGTTTTCTCTTTTCCTTCTGACGGAGCGCAAAAGCGCGGCTGCGCGGAGAACGGGTTTTCACGCAGACAGGCTGCAGGAACACCGAATGTGCGCCGGGTACAGGGCAAAAAATGAATCATCTGTGAACACATCCTGCAAAAAAGCCAATATTGACCTAAAAGAGGATAACCAGGTACCTTTTCCCAGCGGGGCGGGCGTGCTATACTATAATCACCGTAAGGGTACACGGTAACAGCAAACCCCAACGGCCATATAGCAATCGCAGATGGCCGGATGCGAATTTAGAATTTAAAGGAGTGACGCATTGATGAAGATTCATGACAAGAAGCAGCAGCAAGGCCTTGTAGGCCGCTTTTCCAGCTACACGGAGAAGCATTTGCCGGAAATCGGTGATGCGCTTGCCCTCTATCATTGGCGGACCTTTCAGAGGTATTGAGCCCGCCGAACCATATAGAACTACAGCGCTTCGTCATCGACCGCCGTGCAGCGGGGAACAGCCAGGCACAGCCCCCTATCCGCCGGAGCCGTCGGTACCCTATAGACGGCTTGAGGCAAGGAGCAGCCGCCCCCGCAGAAGGAAACCGATCGACAGCATTATATAAGGAGTGAACCGTGATGAACAACCGTGAAATGAAGCAGAGCGCCCAGAAGAAGGGCAGCTTTGTAGAGCGCCATCCCAACTTTTTTGAGGCTCTGCGCTACTTTGACGAGCGGAACTACTGCCAGCACTGAGCGGCGGCGTTCCCCTTACCAAATCAAAACCTATCTCAATATAAGGAGTAAATTGTGATGAAAAACCGTGAATACAAGGAAAAGAAGAGCCTGATGGGTCGCTTTTGCGACTATCTGGAGCAGCACCCTGAAATTGGTCAGGCGTGTGAAGCCTACAACCGCAGCTTCCGCTGAGCTGCCCTCATAATAAGGAGTGAACAGACAATGAAAACTATGGAAACCAGGCAGAAAAAGCGCCTGTCCGAGCGCTTCAACGAATTTGCCGGGCGGCATCAGGGTGCCTTTGACGCTCTGGCCTATAGCAACGAACGCAACTATCACCGTTATTGATCCGGCTTTGCCCTACAGAGTGGAGGCGCTCCGCAGCAGGACGCCCCACGGCATAGCGCAGGACGGCTTCGCCGCCCTGACCGGAGCGGTCAGGGCAGGACGGGGACGCTGACAGAAGGTACAACGCCTGTCATCCGATTGGGTGGCAGGCGTATTTATATTTGAAGCATGGCCAACAACGCATTTATGCGGTCCTTTTTTTGGGGACGCTCTGTCTGTTCCGCCCGGACGTTTGCAGCAGTTGCTCTTTGCCTAGAAATGCAAGATGTGGCACGCAAACTTGCAAAAAAAACGCCGTCCCGCATAGCGGGACAGCGTTGCAGATTTTCAATGACAACTCAGACGGCCTGGGCTTGCTTCTTTTTGGCCATGGCCTTGCCGTTGGCCAGCATCAGCTTGATGCGGTTCTCCTGGTTGATTTTGGTGGCGGAGGGGTCATAGTCGATGGCGACGATGTTGGACTCCGGATAGTCGTCCTTCAAAGCGCGGATCATGCCCTTACCCACGATGTGGTTGGGCAGGCAGCCGAAGGGCTGGGTGCAGACGATGCTGTTGGTGCCGGAGTGAATCAGCTCCAGCATCTCGGCGGTGAGCAGCCAGCCCTCGCCCATTTTGCAGCCCTCGCCCAGATAGTCCTTGGCAAGCTCCCGCAGCTGGGCGAAGTCGCCGGGGGCGCGGAAGCGGCCGGACTTCTCCAGGGCGTCGATCATGTCGTGCTGGCACTTCTCGATATAGCCCGTGAAGAAGGTGCAGACCTCCTTCTTGGCGAAGGAGCCGCCGTAGATGTTGCAGTCAGTGACCCGGTTGAAGATTTTGAAAATCATAAAGTCGGTCAGGCCGGGCACCACCGGCTCCGTCCCCTCGGACAGGAGGAACTCCTCCAGGTGGTTGTTGCCCAGGGCGGAGAATTTCACATAAATCTCCCCCACCACGCCGACGCGAATCTTCTCCTGGCTCAAATCCACCGGAATGGCGGCAAAGTCCGCAATGATTTCGTCAAAGCCCTGGCGCATGGCCTTCCGGCTCATGCCCTGGCCGCGGGTAAAGCGATCCACCAGCCGGTCCACCCAGGTAGTGACCATCGTATCGGTGTCCCCCCGATTCAGTTCGTAGGGGCGCACCTGGTTGGCCACGTTCATAATGATGTCGCCATACATCATGCCGTAAATCAGCTTCTGAATCAGCGGAATGGTCAGGGAGAAGCCGGGGTTGGACTCCAGCCCGAAGCTGACGGAGATGACAGGGATATAGTCCATCCCCGCCTTTTTCAGCGCCTTACGGAGCAGGTGGATGTAGTTGGAGGCCCGGCAGCCGCCGCCGGTCTGGGTGATGAACAGCGCCACCTTATGGGGGTCGTAGCCGCCGTTCTTGATGGCATCCATAAACTGGCCCACCACCAGCAGGGCGGGGTAGCAGGTGTCGTTGTGGACGTATTTCAGCCCCTCGTCCACCACGTTGCGGCTGTCGTTGTTCAGCTGGTCCACATGGTAGCCCTCCAGCTCCAGCAGCTTGCGGAACATACTGAAGTGAATGGGCAGCATCTGGGGCATCAGAATGGTGTACTCCTCCTTCATCTCCTTGGTGAAGAGGAGGCGGCCCTGTTCGTTATATACAAGTTCTGCCATAGTAGGTAAGTCCTTTCCTGGGGTACGCCAGCCGGGGATGGTGCCCGGCGGCGCAGCGGTTCCATCAGACGGCTTTTTCCGTTTCCCGGGCCTCCGCCTGCTCGCTGTCTCTGGCCTCCATAGCCGCAATCAGGGAGCGGACGCGGATCTTCACAGCGCCCAGATTGGAAATGTCGTCAATTTTCAGCTGGGTGTACAGCTTGCCGCCGTCCTCCAGGATGGAGCGCATCTCGTCCGTGGTGATGGCGTCCACGCCGCAGCCGAAGGACACCAGCTGAATGAGCTGCATATCGTCCTGGGTGCAGACGTAGCGGGCGGCGTTGTACATTCTGGAGTGGTAAGTCCACTGGTTCAGCACAGTGCGGGGCTGCTTATCCATATGATAGGCCACCGCGTCCTCGGTGATGAGGACGAAGTTGAAGCCGGTAATCAGGTCGTTGATGCCATGGTTGATTTCCGGGTCCATGTGGTAGGGCCGTCCGGCCACCACCATGATAGGCATATCGTGCTTCCGGGCGTAAGCGATGTACTCCCGCCCGGTGCCCCGCACCTCGTTCTTATAGTCGTCATAGGCCTGGTACGCCTTCCGCACGGCGGCCACCGTCTCCTTCTTGGGCACGTCGAACTCCTGGAGGAAGAACTCAGAGGCGTGCTTTTCAAAGTCCTTGGGCCGGTGGAGGCCGAAGTAGGGGTGATAGAACCGGGTGTCCTTCAGCTGGGGGATGTTGGCCGCCAGCAGGTCGGGGTAGTAGGCCACCACGGGGCAATTATAGTTATTGTCGCTGGTGCCCTCGTCAAAGTTGTAGCTCATGCAGGGGTAGAGGATGGCGTCCACATTTTCCTCCAGCAGGGCCAGCACATGGCCGTGGAGTAGCTTGGCGGGGTAGCACACCGTGTCAGAGGGGATGGTGCGCTGGCCCTTGATGTACAGCTTCCGGCTGGACTCCGGGGACAGCACCACCTCAAAGTTCAGGCTGGTCAGCAGCGCGTACCAGAAGGGCAGGTTTTCATACATATTCAGCCCGAAGGGGATGCCGATGCGGCCCCGGACGCCGGTGCCCTCTCCCTTGCCCTGCATGGTGCGGAGCTTTTCGTACTTCCACTTCATCAGGTCGGGGTTCTGCACCTTCTTGCCCCCCAGGGGCTTGGAGCAGCGGTTGCCGGAGATGAACCGGCGGCCGCCGTCAAAGGTGTTCACCGTCAGGGAGCAGTGGTTGGTGCAGCCGTTGCAGGTGACGGGCCTGGCGGTGTGCTGGAAGTGCTGCAGCTCCTCGGCGGAGAGGATGCTGCTCTTTTCCAACGCCAGCTTCTTGGCCGCCAGAGCCGCGCCGAAGGCACCCATGATGCCGGCGATGGTGGGGCGAATGACCTCCCGGCCCAGCTCCTGCTCAAAGGCCCGGAGGACGGCGTCGTTGTAGAAGGTGCCGCCCTGGACGACGATATGCTGGCCCAGGTCGTCGGCGGAAGACATCCGCAGCACCTTGTAGATGGCGTTCTTCACGATGGAGATGGAGAGGCCGGCGGAGATGTCCTCCACGCTGGCGCCGTCCTTCTGGGCCTGCTTCACGGAGGAGTTCATAAATACGGTGCAGCGGGAGCCCAGGTTCACCGGCTTCTTGGTGAAGAGGCCCAGCTTGGCAAAGTCAGCAATGTCATAGCCCAAAGCCCGGGCGAAGGTCTCAATGAAGGAGCCGCAGCCGGAGGAGCAGGCCTCGTTCAGCATGATGGAGTCCACCGCGCCGTTGCGGATTTTGAAGCACTTCATGTCCTGGCCGCCGATGTCGATGATGAAGTCCACCTCCGGGTTGAAGTGGGCGGCGGCGTTGTAGTGGGCCATGGTCTCCACCAGCCCCAGGTCGCAGCGGAAGGCGCTCTTGATAAGGTCCTCGCCGTAGCCGGTGACGGCGCTGCCCTTGATGGTGATGCGGTCGCCCATCAGCCCATAGAGCTTGGTCAGCTCCTCCCGGACGATGGACACCGGGTTGCCCATGTTGGAGTGATAATAGGTGTACAGCAGCCCGCCGTCCGGGGCGATGAGGGCCAGCTTGGTGGTGGTGGAGCCTGCGTCGATGCCCAGGTAGGCGTCGCCGGAGTAGGCGGCGATGTCGTACATCGGGGGGTGCTGGCTGTTGTGCCGCTGGCAGAAGGCGTCGTATTCCTCCTGGCTCTCAAAGAGGGCAGGGGCGGTGTCCACGCTGGAGACGGCGTTCTGAGACTCCTCCAGCTTTTTCAGCTGCTCATCAAAGGGGTGGGCTTCATAGTCGGTGGCGCAGAGGGCCGCGCCGATGGCGGCGAAGCAGTCACCGTCCTCCGGGAAGATGGCGTGCTCCTCGTCCAGTTGGAGGGTCTCCACGAACCGCTCCCGCAGCCCCATCAGGAAGTGGAGAGGGCCGCCGAGAAAGACGATTTTGCCCTTCAACTCCCGGCCCTGGGTCAGCCCGGCGATGGTCTGGTCCACCACGGCCTGGAAGATGGAGGCGGCCACGTCCTCCTTGCGCCCGCCCTGGTTCAGGATGGGCTGAATGTCGCTCTTGGCAAAGACGCCGCACCGGGAGGCGATGGGATAAATCTTCTCGTGCTTCAGGGAGAGGCGATCCAGCTCGTCCGCCGAGACGTTCATCAGGGTGGCCATCTGGTCGATAAACGCACCGGTGCCTCCGGCGCAGGAGCCGTTCATCCGCTCCTCCAGCGCCCCACCGAAGAAGATGATTTTGGCGTCCTCGCCGCCTAGCTCGATGACGGCGTCGGTGCCGGGGATGAAGGTGTCCACCGCGGCGGCAGTGGCGTAGACCTCCTGCACGAAGTCCACCCCGCTGGCCTTGGAGACGCCCAGGCCGGCGGAGCCGGTGATGACCAAATGTACCTGCTGCCCGGTCAGGAGGGCATGAACCTCCGGCCGCTCCAAAATTTCGCAGGTCTTTTCCCGCACCTTGGAGAAGTGCCGCTCATAGGAGCGGAATAAAAGCTTGTTCGCTTCGTCCAGCACCACGACCTTGACGGTGGTGGAGCCGATGTCGATACCAATTCTAAGGCTCATCTTTTTTTCACCTTGACATTTTGAAAAATAGAAGGACGGCGCGCGCCGGAAGTTCCGGCAGGGTTCGCTGCCGGGCAAACGGAGGGCAAAGGGGCGGCGGGATGCCGCCAAGTGTCCGAAGCTTATTTTAACGTATCCGGCTGCACTTTACAAGTGCCATTTTTCACAACTTATGTGAACGGTTTGTAAATATTACGAAACGGCGATTTCCGAAATCTCCGTCATTGCGGCGGGGAGGGCCCGGCGCAGTTTTCGTTTGCCCGGCCGGGGTGGCCTCCGCCGGGCTGGACGCAGAAAAAGCACCGCCTCCGCAGGATGCTTTCGCATCTGGAGGCGGCGCGGGTTTAGGGAACCTCTGAATAAATGGACGAGAGCGGATTGCGAGGAAATTTGCATCAGAAAAAGGCGCAAAAGTGCAGGAATCATGACGGATTTCAAGATTTTGCAACGCATTTATGGCACAAATTTACCGCAAGGCGCCGAAGTGCATTTGTTCAGAGGTTCCTTAGTTATTTGGAGGGCCGCCTGGCCCGGCCCAGGCGGTTCAATGGGCGGTATTTGGTTCCGCCCTGGCAAATCCATCAAACCCGCTGGAACCCCAGGAACCGGGTGCCCTGGAAGGTCAGCGTCCCCAAATCCCCTTCGGAGAGCAGGCCGTACTGCTCTCCGGAGACGGACAGATCCAGCCGGTCGTTGGAATGGAACTGGAAGGTGACATAGTAACAGGTGCCGGTGGTGTGGTGGATTGCGCCGCCCATATCGTGCAGATAGGTGGAGAAGTCCTGCCGCTTGGCAACCACGGCGGCCTCCACATCCAGCACCGGGGCGCGGTTATTCTGCCGCCGCTCCCCCACGCTGCGCACCACTGTCACAAGGATCACCACCAGGGCGGTGGCAAAGAACGCGAAAAACAGGAGAAAGAACATCACATCGAATATGGCCATGGGGATCCCTCCCTTTCCTTAGCATAGTCTTATTATAACAGATGGGACGTTTTTTGTCCTTTAAGAAATATTAAATTTTGATAAAAACAGATGAAACTTCGTCAGGAAATGACGTGCCGCCGCCAAAGACTCCTGCCCCACCGCAGCAGCGCCGCCCCCAGCAGTACGCCCAGGGTGTTCAAAATCAGGTCGGCCAGGTCGGAGACCCCTGTGCCGAAGAGGTACTGCCCCGCCTCGATGGCAAGGCTCAGCACAAACCCGGCCAGGGTGACCTGCCACAGCCGCAGTCCTGGCCACCGCCAGGCCAGATAGGCCCCGAAGGGGAGAAAAACGCCGATGTTGCCAAAGAACAGGTAGCAGGCGGTGCCGTAGACCCCCGCCCGGAGCCAGTTATAATACTCCAGAAAGGGGGTGGGCGAGATGACCCCGTTTTGCCCCAGCCCGGCCAGGGAGAAGCCGGAGCGGAACACGGTGATGCGCAGCAGCCAGGCCAGATAGAGGAAAAACAGGAGGGCCAGCAGGCGGTTCGTTCGTTTCTCGTGCATAAGGGGTCGTCCTCCCGGTTCAGTGGATTCCTCCGCCTATTATAGGCGCTGGACGGAAAAATTGCAACCGCGCCGCCTCTCGACCTATGGAAATCAACTTTGAAATCCGTTTCGCATAGGAACCCCTCCACCGGCTGCCGCCGGTTCCCCTCCCCCTTCGGGGGAGGCAAAGAAACTGTGAAAATCATCACGTCATTGGCTTCCCTGAAAGGCATTGTCATCAACTTAAGGAACCTATCTTGGGTTGAAGGGAATAACGTAGCCGTACAGTCAGATTTCCACGACCAAAGGGCAACAAAATTGCACGTTCCGCCCGCCATCGGCTAGGGAGCGAAGCGGAAATGCCGCTTGACGGCGAGGGCGGAACGGCAATCCCTGCCAGCCGCCATAGGCGGCAGTCTCACCAGTGAGAAGTCACATCGTCTCTAACGGGATAGACCACCTAATTGAAGGACAAGGCGAAGCCCACAGTGGGATAGGGGGAGGGTTCTTAGGGAGGGGCGAGG
>JAJQEV010000083.1 GCA_021201475.1 Clostridiales bacterium | reverse complement strand
CACATTTTTAGCCGGAAACCGATGCCAGCTATGCTGGCGAGGGTCACTGTCCGAGACGGATGTCGTAAAGGGTCAGCAGGCGGTAGTCAGGCCCGCCGGGAGGGCAAACGCTTTATTTCCTTGTAGTATCCTTACCCAAGGAGCGTAATCCCCTTAAATTGATGACATTGCCCCGAAGGGAGAGGGGAACCGGCGACAGCCGGTGGAGGGGTTCCAATGCGAAACGGAGTTCAAAATTGATTTCCCCACCACCGGGCCAGCAGCCCCCGCAGCCGCGCCTGCCAGCGGCGGCACTCCGTCCCGCACTCCAGGCAGAGGGTGGACAGGGCGGTCTGCCGGGTGCGCTCCTGCTCCGTCCGATAGCCCTGGGCCAGGCCCTCTAGCGCCTGGTAGAGCTGCCGGAGCCCCTCCCGGCCAGCTGCTGCCGGGTCGGGGCAGGCCGCATCCCCCTCCCGGCCAGCTGCTGCCGGGTCGGGGCAGGCCGCATCCCCCTCCAGCAGCCAGAGGCCCCCTTCCAGGTAGCACAGCGCGGCCAGCCGCCGTCCCCGTCGGGCGGCGCAGGAAGCGCAGTCATACAGCTCCGCCGCCCCGGTGCGCCGGGCCAAAAGCCAGGCCGCCCGGCCCAGGGCCAGCTCCCCCGCCACCTGCCGCCGGAAAAACTCGGCCTCCGGCTCCTGCCTGGGCTCCTCCTCCGGCAGGGTTTGGAGGGCGGGCAGCACCGGCCCGCCGCCCTCCGGCATGACCCGCTTCCACACCTCGGCAAACCGCAGGGCCTCCTCCTGCGCTTGGTCAGACGATTCCATGGCCGCCGCCCCCTTTCCCTTCCATCCTATGCCCGTTTCCGGGAAACGGTACCGGCGGGGAATTGCGGAAAAATTCTCCGCAAACCGCCCCTTTCGCCCTGCAAAGCGTTTGCAATTTCCATAGGGGTGTGTTATACTGGTACAAAAACTGTGGGGATTTTGCGCTTGAGGGGCCGTTTCTTTTGCCCCGCACCATCCCCGGTCACTTTTTCCTGTGAGGTTTTTTGCATGAAAGAGAAAACACGTTATCAGGAGGCTAACCTGGCCTTCCTCCTGCTGGGCGGCCTTCTGGCGATTTGGGCGCTGGGCTCCTACGCCACCCGCTCGACCACCATAGGCATGGTCTATGGCTGTGTCAATCTGGCGGCATGGCCCCTGCTCTCCTGGCTCCTGGGCTGGGAGATACGCTGCGTGGAGCGCACGAAGGATGCCCTGACCAGGACGATATGGGGCCTGTTGGGGTTATATGTGGTGCAGAAGCTGCTGATTTTCTGGCTCAAAATCATCATCGGCAAAAGCGCCTCCCTGAATCTTCTGAACGACGATAACACCGCCTGGCTCTACCTGTGCGGGGCAGCCTGGCTGGCCCTGGCCCTCCTGATCGAGCGGCGGGGCTGGAAGCATGGCCCGGTGCTGGCGGTGAGCGTGGCGCTGGGCTGCGTGGCGGGCTATCTGCCTGTGGTGGAGAATCTGCTCTGCCTGAACAAGCTGTTCGTCTTTGCCCCCCTGTTCCTGGTGGGCTTCTGGGGGCTTCCCGACCGGCTGGAAGGATTCCTGAACCGGAACTGGGTGCGCGTCCTGTCCCTGGTGGCGCTGCTGGCTGTGGCCGGTGGGTGCCTGGTGGCCTCCAGGCCGCTGTACAACAATGAGGGCTTCCTGACCGCCGCCAGCGCCTACGCCTCCCTGGGCAACACCTGGCTGAATACCTTCGGCGGGCTGTTCCGCCTGGCCTGGTACGGCGTGGTCGCAGTGGTGGGAGCCGCCCTGCTGAGCGTCATGCCCCGGAAGAAGCTGCCTCTGCTGACCCTCTGCGGCAAGCGGTGGTTCAGCGTGTACTTCTGGCTGCGTCCGGTGACGTACTTCCTCTTCGCCCGCATCGTCAAGGTGCTGATTTCCTGCGGCCGCCTGGGGAAAATCGACGCGGTGCTCATCTGTCTGGTCGTTCTGCCTGTGCTGAGCCTGCACAGCCTGGAGACGGCGACGAAGGGGATCTTTCACTGGTACAGCTGGTGGAAATCCTATCCGGAGCGGCTGGGTTCCCGCCGCCGGAACGGCTGGTGTGCCTTCCTGGTTCCCTACACCATCCTGTTCCTCATCGTGCTCAGCGGAACGCTGTCGGCGCTGTTCTCCCAGGGGCAGACGGTGGTGTGGACGCCGGACGGCGAAAGCCTGTACCTCAACATCATGTATTATACCAGGAACTATATCCTGGAATTTTTCTCCAACTTGTTGCATGGCCAGTTTGCCCTGCCCCAATGGGATTTCAGCATCGGCTATGGCTATAACACCCTCTCCGTGCTTCACTTCAACCCCCTGTTCCTCATCGCCCTGCTGCTGCCTGAGGCGTGGATGGAGTTCGTCTATACTTTCTACGCCGTGGCTCAGCTCTATCTGGCGGGGGTGGCCTTCGCCGCGCTGATGCGGGAAATCGGCAAAGGGGAGACGCTGGCGGTGACCTGCGGTGCGCTGGTCTATGTGTTCAGCGGGTTCAGCCTCCAGGTGATGGCGAAGCATATTTACTTTATCACCTTTATGCTGCTGATGCTGCCCGTCATCTTATGGGCGGCGGAGCGATGGCTTCACCGCCGCAAGTGGGGCGCGTTTGTGCTGGCCATTTTCTTCTGCATTCTGGGCGGATACTACTTCACCTATATCAATTCCCTCCTGATGGCCCTGTACCTGCTGATTCGGGAAATTTATGTCAACGGCAGGCAGGTGAAGAAAACCGTATCAGAGCTGCTACACCTGATTGGTTGCTATCTGGTGGGATTGGGCCTGTCCATGGCCTTCCTGCTGCCTACGGTGATGAACTTCCTGACCTGCGGACGGGTGGGGGACAGCGGCAGTGAAACCTTCTCCTCCCTGTTTTACGGAACCAGCTTCTATGAAGAGGTTGTGTATACCTTTATCTCCCCCGGCAGCAGCGCCTCCTACTCTACCTCGCTGGGGTTCGCCGCCATTGTGCTGGTGGCGCTGGTCGTGCTTTTTATGAAGCGAAAGCGGAAGGATTTGACGCCGCTCCGGTGGGCTGTGGTGCTGGGTATCCTGTTCCTGTTGTTTCCCACGGTCGGCAGCATCTTTAACGGTTTTGGCTATGTGACCAACCGCTGGTCCTATGGGCTGGCCCTGGTGATGGCCTTTGTGGTGGCCTGGCTGGTGCCGGAGCTGAAGGATCTGACCCTGAGGCAATGGATCGCCGTGGCCGCCTGTGCGGCGCTCTATATCCTGCTTTCCTGCGGCTGCGCCTATGCCCTCTCCGCGTCGGAGACGAGGGTAGAGATTTTGCGCCGGGGCTATATCGTCCTGGCCGTTACCGTGGCGGTACTATTGCTGGCCCGGCGGCTGCTGGCCCGGGACCCCCATCTGGGGCAGAGCGTCGTCTGCGGTGTGACCGTCCTCTCCGTGCTGGTCAGCGGCAGCACCTTCTTTGAATTCAGCTCTGACGCCAAATCCAACGTGTCCGTCGGTGAGCTGTATAGCCGCTACGCCAATTCGGCGGAGCTGGCCGCTGCCGCCATTGAGGACGACGGCTTTTATCGCATCGACATAGAGCAGAACCGCACCAACCGCTTCACTCTCACCGACGGCTACGGCACCTCTTTCTATTGGAGCGTCACCGACGCCGACCTGGTGCAGTTCTTTCAGGAGCTGTGCCTGAACACGGTGAACCAGAACAGCGGTATCTTGGGGACGAGCAGCTGCCTGGCCGTGGATGCCCTGACCTCGGTGAAGTATGGCGTCTTTAAGAGCAGTAAGGGGGACAGCGGCTATATTCCCTATGGCTTTGAGGAAGTCGGCACCGAAGGGAGCTACACCATCTATGAGAATCAGTACGCCCTCTCCATCGGCTACGCCTATACCTCTTATATGACCAAGTCGGACTACCTGGCCCTGACCCCGGTGGAACGGCAGCA
This sequence comes from Clostridiales bacterium, assembly GCA_021201475.1. Lineage (GTDB taxonomy): Bacteria > Bacillota > Clostridia > Oscillospirales > Oscillospiraceae > Onthomonas. The sequence goes on along the minus strand of JAJQEV010000083.1, from coordinate 17,723 downwards.
GGCCCTGTTGCAATGCGTGGTGCTGGAGGACGAGGATGCCGAAATCCTGAACTTGGACTGGGAATCCGCTGCCCCGGTGGATAATGCCGTCAGCATCCCCTGGACCATCACGGCGTCGGACGGCGTGACGGATAACGGGGACGGCACCTATTCCGCCCAAAAGGACGGCACCTTAACGCTGACCTTTGAGGGCCTGCCCGACAGCGAAACCCTGCTTTATCTGGACAACCTGGGCATTAAAAACGAAAGCAGCCGGGCCGCCACCAAGGTCTATGTGTCCGGCAACGGCGTCAACAAGTCCTCCTATGTTCGGGGCAAGGGCAACACCTACTATATCGAAACGGAAGGCCGGGTGTACAACCTGGGCTACAGCGAGGATGGGGTCACCACCTGCACGATCCGTTTCAATACCAAGCAGACCTACACCATTGATGAGATTCAGGTGTTGTGCATCCCGGTGGAAAGCTATGTGGAGCAGGTCACCGCCCTGGGTGAGACAATGCTGGAAAATGTGACCGAGGGTACCGACACCATCTCCGGTGACATCACCATGGATGCCGACGGCCTGCTGGTGCTGTCCATTCCCTATGTGGACGGCTGGACGGCTTATGTGGACGGCGTGGAAACGGAATTAATTCAGGCCAACACCGGCTTCACCGGCATCGCACTGTCCGCCGGTACCCATTCCATCCGGCTGAAGTATGTGGCGCCCGGGCAGACGGTGGGCACGGCTATCACAGCGGTCACCGTTGCAGGGCTGGCAATCTACTTCATTCTACACCGTCGCCGCAGGAAAAAGGCCGCTCCTGTAGAAAAGAAACCCTGACCAAAAATAGCATCAATGGAGGTTTTTCTATGAATATTCCCTTTAACATCCCCCCTGAGACGGGCCGGGAAGCGGACTATCTGGCGAAGGCCATGGCAAACCATAAGCTGTGCGGCGATGGCCCCCTGACCAAAGCCTGCCACGCCCTGATGGAGGAGGCCTTTCATGCGGAAAAGGTCCTCCTGACCACCTCCGGCACCAGCGCCCTGGAGATGGCCGCCCTGCTGTGTGACCTGGAGCCGGGGGATGAGGTCATAATGCCCTCCTACACCTTCGTCTCCACGGCGGACGCCTTTGTGCAGCGGGGAGCGAGGGTGGTGTTTGTGGACATCCGCCCCGACACCATGAATATCGATGAGACCAAAATCGAGGCCGCCATTACCGACAGAACCAGAGCCGTTTGCGTGGTGCATTACGCCGGCGTGGCCTGTGAGATGGACACCATTCTGGACATCGCCCATCGTCACGGCCTGAAGGTGGTGGAGGACGCCGCCCAGGGGGTCAACGCCTACTACAAGGGCAAGGCCCTGGGCACCATCGGCGACTATGGCTGCTACAGCTTCCACGAGACGAAGAACTACACCATGGGCGAGGGCGGCGCCGTCGTGGTCAACCACCCCGAGGATATCGAACGGGCGGAGATTTACCGGGAGAAGGGCACCAACCGTTCCAAGTTCCTCCGGGGCCAGCTGGACAAGTACACCTGGGTGGACTATGGCTCCTCCTACCTGCCCTCTGAGCTGAACGCCGCCTACCTGCTGCCCCAGCTGGAGGACATGGAGCAAATCAATGACGACCGCCTGGCCTCCTGGAACCGCTATTATGCCGCCCTGCTGCCGCTGGCCCAGGCGGGGAAGGTGGAGCTGCCGGTGATTCCGGAGGGCTGCGTCCACAACGCCCATATGTTCTATATCAAATGCCGGGATATCGAGGAGCGCACCGACCTGATTTCCTTCCTGAAGGAACGGGGCATTTCTGCCGTGTTCCACTATATCCCCCTGCACAGCGCCCCTGCCGGGAAGCGGTTCGGCCGCTTCCACGGGGAGGACGTGTACACTACCAAAGAGTCGGAGCGGCTGGCCCGCCTGCCCATGTACTACCGTCTGACGGAGGCGGACTGCCTGGCCGTGGTGCAGGCCATCTATGACTTCTACGGAGTCCCCTATTCTTCCAAACAGAAAGATTGATGCCCCGGGCATCCAAGGAGGAACCTATGCAGCTTATCAGCTTTATCATCCCATGCTATGCCAGCGAGGGGTCTGTGGCCCTGGTTATGGACGAGATTCGTTCCGTCGTGGCCCAGCGGCCGGAGTTCGATTATGAAATCATCGCGGTGAACGACTGCTCCCCCGACGGCGTGTGGAAGGTGCTGTGCGCCCAGGCGGACCAGGACCCCAGGGTGAAGGTCATCGACCTGGCGAAAAACGGTGGGCGGCACAATGCCCTGCTTTGCGGCTGCCACTACGCCAGGGGCGAGTATGTGGTGCTGATCGATGACGACCAGCAGTGCCCCTGTGACCGGCTGTGGGATCTGATGGCTCCGGTGGAGAGCGGCGGCTATGACGCCGCCTTTGCCCGCTATCCGAAAAAGACTCAGTCTGTCCTGAAAAACTTTGGCAGCAAGGTCAACGACCTGGTATCCAACTGGCTGCTGGAGAAAGACAGAGATTTGAAGTTCTCCAACTTTACTGTCATGCGGCAGTTCATCGTGCAGGAGATGATTCGCTACCAGAACCCCTATCCCTACATCTCCGGACTGATTCACCGTTCCACCAGCCGCATCGCCAACGTGGACATGGAGGAGCGGGAGCGCACCATCGGCGTGGGGCACTACACCTTTAAAAAGTCCTTCGCGCTGTGGATGAACAACCTGACCGCCTTCTCCGTGAAGCCTCTGCGGCTGGCCACCACCTGCGGTGTGCTGTGCGCACTGATCGGCGTCATTATGGCGCTCTACACCATTATCCACAAGCTGCTGAACCCAGCCGTGGCTGCCGGATACAGCTCTATGATGGCGGTGATTCTGTTCCTGGGGGGCATGATGATGTTCATGCTGGGGCTGATTGGCGAGTACATCGGCCGCATCTACATCTGCCTGAACAATTCCCCCCAGTACGTCATTCGGGAGACCCGCAACCTCCGGGAGGTTGGAAAGGACCGTGAGTTCCAGTGAAGAAGCTGCTCATTTTGGGGGCCGGTATCTATCAGGTGCCTCTGATTCAAAAGGCGAAGGAGATGGGCCTCTATACCATCGTGGCCAGCATCCCCGGCAAATACCCCGGCTTCGCCCTGGCCGACCGTGTGGTGTATGAGAACACGGTGGATCAGGAGGCCATGCTCCGGGTGGCCAGGGAGGAGCAGGTGGACGGTGTGGTGGTCTGCGGCACGGATGTCTGCGTTCCCACCCAGGGCTACCTGTGCGATACCCTGGGGCTGACCGGCCCCAGCCTCCAGGCCGCTATGGCTGCCCAGGACAAGGCGCTGATGAAGGCTGCCTTCGCCAGAGAGGGGGTGCGCACCGCCCGCTTCGTCTATGCGGACATTGCCGACGCGAATCCCCAGGCCCTGTGTGAGGACATCGGCTACCCGGTGATTTTCAAGAGCGTGGACTCCTCCGGCAGCCGGGGCATCACCCGTGTGGACGGGCCGGAGGACATCCCTTACGCCTATCAGCAGGTGCGGGAGAACACCCGCTCTGACCGGTACCTCATCGAGGAGTTCCTGGTGGGGGAGGAGTTCGGCGCACAGGCGTTCATCTACGGCGGCAGGCTGCGGTTCGTCCTGCCCCACGGCGACTATGTGTTCCACGGTGACACCGGCGTGCCGGTGGGCCACTTCGCCCCCTACAACATGGGGCCGGACATCGTGGCCGACGCGGAGGAGCAGCTGCAAAAGGCCGTCACCGCTATGGGCATTGATAACTGCGCCATCAACGCCGACTTCATCCTGTGCCGTGGCAAGGCCTATGTGCTGGAAATCGGCGCACGGGCCGGGGCCACCTGTCTGGTGGAAATGACCGGCATTTACTACGGCTTTGACTACTATGAAAAAATCATCCAGGCCAGCCTGGGTGTGGAGCCGGACTTCACCCCTGTGCTGGAGCATGGCCAGCCCAATGCGGAAATGCTGTTCCAGTCGGACAAGACCGGCACCATCACATCCATCGACCTGGGGGAGCAGGACGACCCCCGCATTGTGAACCTCTCCATGGACTACGGCGTGGGCGACCATATCCGCAAATTCGCCAAAGGCCCTGACCGCATCGGGCAAATCATCGCTGTGGCGGACTCCGTGGAGGAGGCAAAGGCGGCGCTGGACGCGGCCATGGCCAAAGTGCACATCACCGTGGCAGAAGACTGGGTCAGCTGACCGCCCCGCCAAACCGGACAGACTGGACAGAAGGAAGGAGTAAGGAGCATGAGTTCTCAATCTGACCGAAAGATGGAAAATATATACACGTTACAACATTACTTCTCGCTGTACCACAGGCCAGTGCAGCCCAAGGACTATGCGTCGGTGGCCGCCACACAGAACCGGAAGGTACATGCCCTGATGGAGGCGGCCTGGAACGTCCCGTTCTACCAGGCGCGGTTTGAAGCCAGCGGCACCACACCGGCGGACTATCACACCGCCGCCGACCTGTACAAGTTCCCTGTGCTGACCAAGGCGGACCTCCGCACCTGGATGGATGAAGAGGCGGCGCAGCAGCCGGAGAAGTATCAATACTGGCACGTCGCCCCCACCTCCGGCTCCACCGGCGCACCGCTGCGCACCCTGTTCTCTCCGAAAGAGAATGCCTGGGTCACCGCCAACTGGCTGCGGGTGCTGTCCCTCCCCGGCTACAACCCCTTCACCGGCAAGACCATGTGCCGCCCCAACACCCTCCATGGCGGCGGCAGCGGGGAGGATTCCATCATTCAACGGGTGGGTATCCTCCGGCGCAAGCAGATGTCCGACGCCCTGAAGCACCACATGACCAGCGCCCAACTCCTCCAAGAAATCAACGACTACCAGCCCGACTTTTTGTATAACCACACCAATGTGCTGGTGCGCATTGCCGCCTATGCGAAGAAGCACAACGTTCCGGTGCACCAGCCCCAATTTTACGCCCCCATCAGCGAGGGCATTGACGATTCCTCCCGCGGGCTGCTGAAGGAGGTCTTTGGCCCCGGCCTGATGGACTCCTACGGCCTCAGCGAGACGGGGGCCTGCATCTCCCGCATACCCGGCCAGGAGGACTACCAGGTGAACAGCGACACCCATGTGGTGAACATCTACAACGCCTCCCTCTCCGGCCCTGCCGACAGCGGCCCCGCTGTCATCACCCCCCTGTTCAAAACGGATTTGCCCCTCATCAACTACGTCTCCGGCGACAGCATGGACACCTACCTCCAGGGCGGCCTGCGCTTCGTGAAGCGCATCAAGGGCCGCATGAACGACGTCATTCGCCATAAGGACGGCTCCGTGACCGAGTGGGGCAACGTGGCCGTGGTGATGAACTACATCCTGGAGGTGGTGCAGTACCGTGTGGTGCAGGAGGACTATGAAAACATCACCCTTTTGATGGTGCGCAATCCCTCCGTCCCGGAGAGCGAGCAGCCCAGGGTGGAGGCCGCCATTCAGGAGAAGCTGGGGGCCGTCCTTCGGGGCGAATTTACCCTGGCCTTCCAGTGGATGGAGGAGATTCCTGAGGATCCCAACGGCAAGCTGCGCATCATCGTCAGCAAGATTCCAAAGAATGGCTGACGCGCATTAACAGGAGAACCCTATGATCGATGAATTTTTATCCAAGAAACGCAACGTCTATATCTTGGCGTTTATCGCCATCTTCTTTGAGAGCCTGACCTCCCCCTGCCTGAAGCTGGGGGGAAAGTACGACTTTCTCTCCCTGCCCTATCTGGCCTGGTTCGGCGTGGCAGTGGCGCTGCTGGCAGGCTACGCCGTGGTGTGGCAGCTGATTTTGGAGCATCTGCCCCTGACTACCGCCTACCTCCGCAAGGGCATCAGCTATATCCTGGTGTTCATCTGGGCCGCGATGCTGTTCCAGGAGGTCATTACGGTGCAGCAAATCGTGGGCATTATCGTGATTATCATTGGAATGGTGGTGAGCATGAGCGATGGATTCTAGCGTCTTTACCGCCAGCGTCTGCTACGGCTGCGCTTTCGCGGCGGTGCTGGTGTCCTCCGCCAGCCAGATCCTGCTGAAGCAGCAGGCCAATGACGAGACGAAGCGGAAGGGCTTCATCTGGAAGTTCCTGAACTGGCGGGTCATCGTGGCTTACGGGTTTCTGTTCCTGTCCCTGGCGCTGAACCAGGTGGCGCTGATTCAGGTGCCTGTCTCCGTGCTGCCCTGCATCACCGCCACCAGCTTCCTGTGGATCTTCCTGTTCAGCGCCCTCTTTTTGAAGGAGAAGCCCACCCGGCGCAAGGTGCTGGGGGTCATCATCATCCTGGCAGGCGTTGCCATTTCCAGATTGTAATTGTAAGGAGGCCATCTCATGGCACAAGAAAAGGTAAATCTGCACACCCAGAGCCTGGTCGCCGCCATCCAATCCTTCAAGGCGGAGCAGAGCCAGGAGCATAACCAGGCGCTGACTTTGGCCCTGACCGACCCGGCGGTGCGCTTCCTCCTGCCCCTGGGGGAGGACGGGAAGAGCATTATGATGCTGAACACCCCGGACGGGCGGCGCTTCTTCCCCGCTTACACCAGCGGGGCCGAGGCCCAGAAGAACAAGCTGCTGACGAAGAAGAGCCGGGCCATCGCCGCCACGCTGGAGCGCTATGGGGAGCTGCTGGAGCAGAATGAGTCGGTCGTCGGCCTCATCATCGACCCCCAGGGGCTGAACTTCCCCCTGACGCGGGAGACGGTGCTGAAGCTCCGCCTGCCCAAGCTGGACAACAGCAAGGTGCTGGATGCCATCGCCGCCTGGAAGGAGGACAGGAGTCAGGAGCACAGCGTGCAAATCACCCTTGCCCTTCTGGAGGACGAGACCCGCTTCCTGATGCCCATGGGGGCCGGGGGCAAGGGCGTCCTGATGCTGAAAAACCCGGAGGGGAAGCAGTTCCTGGCAGCCTACACCAGCCTGGAGGAGGCCCGGAAGGACCCCTCCGTTACGGAGGAAAACCGCCTGACCGCCCTGAACCTGGCGGGCTACAGCGCGCTGCTGGAGAAGGCGGAGGCCATCAGCGGCGTTGTCATCGACCCCCGCTCCGTCAACTTTGCCCTGTCCAGAGACATGGTGCTGCGCCTCAAGGCCCAGAAGGAGGCCCAGGACAAGCTGCCCAAAGGCCCCATGAAGGTGATGACACCCAAGGAGACCATTCAGAACGACATGACCAGGGCCGTGGGCAAAGAGCTGTACAAAATCCCCGAGGTGGACTCCTGCTACCTCCGCATCACCCAGCGGGGCGAGGGGGAGGAGGCCGTCCGGGGCTGGCTCTTCGTGGTGGAGTACTACGGGGAGGACTATGCCGGCGTCTGCCGCACCATCTTTGAAACCTGCAAGCCCTTCCTGAACCCGGAGGATACCCGGGTGGAGTTCACCCAGCTGGACAGCGAACTGGGCCAGCAGGTCACGCAGCAGGGCGACCCCTTCTTCCGCCGCCAAATGCTGTGGGTGTGACCCCATCTAAATTGCAAAAAACGCTCCCACCCCAAATGGGGCGGGAGCGTTTGCGTTACCCTTCCTCGGCATCCGCGCCGGGGTTTACCATGCCCTTCAGCAGCTTGCCCGCCCTGAACTGCACTACCCGATGGGCGGGCACCTCCACCGGTTCCCCGGTGGACAGGTTGCGGCCCAGGTGGGCGGCCCGCTCCTTGGTCAGGAAGGTGCCGAAGCCCGTTAGCTGCACCTTGCCCTCCTGGGCCAGCGTTTGGCTGATAATACCCAGGGCGGCGTCCAAGGCGGCGGCGACGTCCTTGTTAGTCAGGCCGGTCTCCGCAGCCACTGCTTTTGTCAGTTCCGTCTTTGTCATTTGCGTTTCTCTCCTTCTTTTGCTTTATTCCAAAGTTTAACCAGTTCCGCGGAAGATATGTCCTGCAAATCAACGTCTCCCGCCGACTGCTCCAGGGCGGCGAAGCGGCGGATGAACTTCTCCGTGGCGGCGTGGAGCAGGGCCTCCGGGTCCTCCCCGGCGTACCTGGCCACGTTGACAGCGGCAAAGAGCAAATCCCCCAGTTCCTCCGCCAGCCGCTCCCGACCCTCCCGGTCTGTCACGGCGGCCTGCACCTCCCGGGCCTCCTCCGTCACCTTGCCCACGGCCTCCTCCAGGCAGGCCCACTGAAAACCGGCCTTGGCCGCCTTCTTCTGCACCTTCTCCGCCCGCCACAGGGCTGGTAGGGTGCGGGCTACGGCGCAGAGCGTGTCGGTATAGGTGGTCTGATGCTTCTCCTGGCGCTTCAGCGCGTCCCAGTTTTGCAGCACCTCCCCTGTGCCGGAGACCGCCGTCTCCCCAAAGACGTGGGGATGGCGGAAAATCATCTTTTTCGCGGCGCAGTCGGCCACGTCGTCCAGGTCGAAGTGGTCCGCGTCCGCCTCGATGTCCGCGTGGAACACCACCTGGAGCAGCACGTCCCCCAGTTCCTCCTCCATGCCGGGGAGGCTCTCCTGGTCGATGGCCTCGGCCAGTTCACAGCATTCCTCCAGCAAATCCCGGCGGATGGACTGATGGGTCTGCTCCTGGTCCCAGGGGCAGCCGCCCTCGTGGCGGAGGATGTGAATGATTTCCCGGAAGTCCTCCAGGGTGTAACGGTCTTTCTGGGGAAAGTCTACCATGATTGCAATCTTCTCTCTCAATGAATATGCAGGAGCCTGCTGATTTTGTCCCCTCTGGGCATCAGGCTCATATCGTCCTTCGTCAGCGTCCCCAGCAGGAGCAGCAGGGCGAAGTACACCACCACCGCCACCAGAATGGCGGCAAACAGGCTGACGGTGTTCCCCGCCACCCGGCTGACCATGCCGTAGACCGCCCAGGCCGCCGCCCCCATGACGATGGCGGAAATCAGCGGCTTCGCCAGCAGGCTGGCATAGGAAGGGCAGCCCCGGACAATGCGCCGGACGATGCAGAGGTCAAGGGTGACGACAATGCCGTAGCAGATGCAGGTGCCCACCGGGGAGCCGTAGATGTTGATGCTGGCGTTGCCCACCATCACATAGTCAAAAATCACCATCAGGATGCCGCCAATCAGCATGGTGACGATGGGCAGGTTCAGGATGCCGTGGCTCTGCATGATGCTGTTGCACACCAGGGTCAGGCAGACGAAGATGGAGGCCACCCCCAGGATGGAGAGGATGGTGCCCGCCACCTCCAGGTCATAGCTGGGGAACAGCAGCTGGACGATGGGCTTCCCCAGCACCAGCATACCGATGCCGCAGGGGAAGGCCAGAATGCCCGCCATTTTCAGGGAGGAGCCCACCACCTTGGCCGCTCCCTTCTTATCCTTCCGGGTGAAGCACACCGTCACCGCCGGAATCACCGACGCGGTGATGGCCACCATCAGGGAGGAGGGGATTTGGTACACCGTCTGGACGATGTTATAGTTACCCATTAGGGAGGTGGCGGCGTCCTCTGTCAGCAGCAGCCCGGCGTTTTGCAGCCGCCCCATGACGATGGAGTTATCCACCGCCGTGATGATGGAGGTGGCGGAGGAGGTCAGGGTGATGGGTACCGCCAGCTGCAAGCAGGTTTTCAGGATACGCTGATTGCTGCTGACCGTCCGGTCTGTGCCCTCCGGCTCCTGCCGCCGATAGTGGAGAAATTCCACCACCATATACACCAGGGCCACCAGCTCCGAAACGGTGACGCCCACAATGGCGCCTGCCGCGCCCACATAGTCCTCCATGCCCAGCACCTGCATCAGGTACCAGGCCAGGGTCAGGCCCACCACCAGCTTGAACAGGGCCTCCAAAATCTGGCTTACCGAAGAGGGGGTCATGTTCTGATGCCCCTGGGCGTAGCCCCGGAAGCAGGCCAGGCCGCACACCAAGGCCACCGAGGGAGCCAGGGCCCGCATACTCAGGGCGGACTTGCTGTTGTTCATCAGCCCGGCGAAGGTATCCGCCGCGAAGAACATGACCAGGGAGCAGAGGATGCCGATGGCCATGAAGAACACAAAGCTGATGCGGAACACCTTGTGGGCCTCCCGCTGCCGCCCCAGGGCGGTGGCCTGGGAAATCATCTTGGACAGGGCCACCGGAATGCCTGCCGTGGAAATCATCAGCAGGATGTTGAAGATGTTAAAGGCCGCCGTAAAGTCCGCATAGCCGCTGGAACCCAGGATGTTGCCCAGCGGAATCTTGTAAAACATACTGATGATTTTGACGAGCACGATGCCCCCCGCCAGGATGGCCGCCCCTCCGAAGAAGGACGTGGACTTTTGCTGCTGTTTCTGCTCAGACATACGCTATGCTCCTTGCTGTTTCAATCGCCGCGCCGCAGACGGCTGCCTCTTCCAGTTTATCCCAAACCGGGGCAAAAAAGACATCCCATTCCGGGCTGTGCGCCCCAAAAACATATCTATGACATTTTACCGCGTCCTGCCTGAAAAATCAACGGTTTCCGGGAAAAAAGCGGCGGTTTCCCGTCCGATCAAAACCACTTTTTTAGCCGTTTGCGGAACACCCGCCCCAGCCGGGGCAGCAGCAGCCTGTCCTCCACCCAGAACAGGGCGTTGCCGAAGGCCAGCATGGCCCCCAGCAGCCAGGGCCGGAGCAGCGCCTCCTCCAGCCCCAGGAAGGGAATCAGCAACCCATAGGTGGTCACGGCGGAGCCGTTGAACAGGGCCAGCTTTGCCAGCAGCCCGCCCAGCTGGGGCAGCCGGTCCAGGTGGGGCTTCACCGCCGGGTACCAGCCGAAGATAGTCAGGTAGACCACGGACAACTCCCGGTCCGTCACCAGCAGCAGAGCCAGCAGGCCGGTGGCCAGCCACATGGTCAGCGCCGTTTTCGTGCCGTAGGCCTCCTGCACCATGGCCACCAGCAGCGCCGACAGCAGCGGGGCGGCGTAGGTGCCGATACCGGTGAAGCCCAGCGTCAGCATCAGCACCACCCCCAGGGCCGTCAGCAGGGCGCAGCGTGCCAGGATGCGGGTTTGCCGCCTCACGGCTCCCACCCCTGTTGCCCTTCTGTCTGCCGGAGTTGCCCTTCCACGCAGGTTCGGAAGCCGTCAAAGGCGTTGGGGATGGGGTAGCGCTCCTCCAGCGCTGCCCGGTCTGCCCACACCCAGCCCTCCGGCAGCGCCTCCCCGGACGGGAACACCTGTACCGACTGCATATACCACTCGATATGGGTGAAGATGTGCCTGGCCCTGGGGCCGTCCAGGGTGGCGGTGTCCGCCATGCCCCATTGAGCCAGGGTGTCCTCCCGGTCATCCGCCACGTTGGGGAACTCCCACAGGCCCCGGAGGAGGCCCTCATCCGGCCTGCGCCGGAGGGCCACCTTCCCCTCTCGGAAAATCAGGTACACCGTCCGCCCCTCCACCTTCCGCTGCTTTTTGGGGGGCTTCACCGGCAGGTCGTCGATGGTTCCCTCCCGGCGTGCGGCGCACAACTCCCGCCACGGGCAGCGGTCGCACTCCGGCGCGCCGTTGGGCAGACAGACCAGCGCCCCCAGTTCCATCAGCGCCTGGTTGAAAGCCCCCGACAGGTTTTGGGGCATGACCGCCGCCAGGGCGGCACGGATGCGGGCCTTCGTCTCCGGCTTCGTGATGTCCCCGGTATCCCCGGTGAGGCGGGTGACCACCCGCAGCACGTTGCCGTCCACGGCGGGCATCGCCTCCCCAAAGGCAATGGAGGCGATGGCCCCGGCGGTGTACTCCCCCACACCGGCCAGGGTCAGCAGTTCCCTGTAGGTATCAGGGAACACGCCGCCCCGGTCATAGACGATTTGCCGGGCCGCCTTTTGCAGATTTCTGGCCCGGTTGTAGTACCCCAGGCCCTGCCATAGCTTCAGCAGCTCGTCCTCCTCCGCGTCGGCCAGTGCCTCCACCGTGGGCAGCGCCGCCATGAAGCGGGCGAAGTAGCCCAGCACCGCCGCCACCCGGGTCTGCTGGAGCATGATTTCCGACACCCACACCCGGTAAGGGGTGGGGTCGCTCCGCCAGGGCAGTTCCCTGGCGTTGTCGTGAAACCAGTTCAAAAGGGGAAACACCGCCGGGCGCAGCCGTTCTTCCAAATCCATTCCGCTTACCTCCTGCCTGTTCCCCCTATTATATCTGCCTGGAGAGGAAAATGCAATGCCGTTGACAAATCCGGGCGCTTTATGCTACAATAAAGCCTGCAAAGGAGTTGCCTGCCGACCCAGACGGCGGGTTCCCTCCGGCATAGCTGCGGGCGTGACGGAATTGGTAGACGTGCAAGATTTAGGTTCTTGTGTCGCAAGGCGTGTGGGTTCGAGTCCCTTCGCCCGCACCATCACCGGACGCCGATTCCGATACTTACGGTATCGGAATCGGCGTCCGGCTGCTTTTTACCTGCCCCGTCAGCAAATCCTCCGGGCCAGCTTCAAAATCAACGCCGTTTCCTCCTCCGTCCTGACAGGGTCCGGCGCGTTTAGCCACTCCTGGAGGAGCTGATAGGAGCCATAGGTCACAAAGGAGATGCGGGCGCGGCGCTCCTCCTCGATTTCCACATCGGAGAGCTTTTCACTGAGCAGCATCTCAATGCGCGGCAGGGAGAACAGCCGCTGCGCGAAGTCCGTCCCCACCGTGTTCCGCATCAGCAGCAGCGTCAAGGTTCGGTTTTCCATGGCATAGTCGAGGCACAATTCGACTCTCCGCTGCACCCCCTCCTGGTCGTAGGGGGAGACATTCTGGAGCCGTTCCTCCAGCTGGGCCAGAAAATCGTCCGTCAGCTCCGCCAGTACATCATACTGGCTGCCGAAGTGATGGTAAAAGGTGCTGCGGTTGATGTCCGCCAGGCGGCACAGTTCGGAGATGGAGATTTGGTGGATCGCCTTCTCCTGCATCAGATGGATGAAGGCACTGTAAATCCTCCGTTTTGTTGCCAAAACACGCTGTTCGTACTGCTGTTTCACACTGCCACCCCCATAATCCACAGTTTTGCCCCATCTGTCGGTTGCAAAATCGACAGATGTTGCTTATAATACTAACATATCTGACAGCGTAAGGCAAGGTGGATTTTATGGAGTATATTTGGTACATCATTGCGGCGCTGGGCGCGGGGATAGGTACCGGGCTGGCCGGATTATCTGCGGCCACGGTGATGGTGCCCATCCTCATCGTCCTCTGCCCCTCCTTCGGCGGGGAGTACGGGGCCTATCAGGCGACGGCCATCGCCCTGGCCTCGGACATCCTCGGCTCCGCCGTGACGACCTCCGTTTATGCGAAAAATAAGCGCATCGACCTCCGGCACGGCTGGGTAATGATGGCCTGCATCATCGCCCTCAGCGCCGTTGGCAGCTATGCCGCCTTCCTGGTGGGGAACGTGGTGCTGGGCGGCTTCACCCTGATTCTGACCTTCGGCATCGGCATCCGCTTCCTGGTGAAGCCGGACACGTCCAAGGAGGGGGCGGACGCCTCCAACGTGCGCCTGGGCTGGAAGGAAATTATTATCTCCCTGTTTTTCGGCCTGACCATCGGCTTCGGCACCGGCTTTGTGGGTACCGGCGGGGGCATGATGATGCTGGTGGTGTTTACCGCCTTCCTGGGGTATGACCTGAAAACCGCCGTAGGCACCAGCACCTTCATTATGACCTTCACCGCCCTGATTGGTTTTATCAGCCATTCCCTGATTCACCCCGCTATCATCTTAGAGCGCTGGAACGTGCTGCTGGTCTGCATCGTCACCGCAACGGCGGCCTCGCTGATTTCCGCCCAGTTCGCCAACCGGGTCAACAGCAAAACCGTGGGCCGTGTGACCGGCGTGATTCTGACGCTGCTGGGCGGGGCCATGATTTACCTGAACTATTTTCGGGATGTGACCCTCCCGCCCCTGGCCCAGGAGTTGCTGCACACGATGGCGGTGCTGCTGGTGTTCCTGGTAATTGCCGTGTGCCTGGCGCTGCTGGCCTTCCGGTTCCTGCACATTGACGGGGAGGCCCGGCGCAAAGTGCTGCATACGATAGCCTTCCTCATCATCCTGGTTCTGCTGCTGGCTTCGGAGCATTGGTATGTGCCGGTGCTGCTGTGCGTCCTGTTCATAGCGGTGGTCTATCCGGTGCTGAAACTTTGCGAGACGAAGCAGGCTTACGCCAGCCTGTTTCAGGAGCGCACCGCCGGTGAGGTGCGGGGCAGCCTGGTGCTGCTGTTCGGGACGGCTGCGGTGCTGATTGCGCTGTTCTGGGGCGCTCTGGAGTCGGAGTTGACCGTCCTTACGGCGGTTCTGGCCTGGGGGCTGGGGGACGAAGCCGCCGCCCTGGTGGGCAAGCGGTACGGGCGCCACAAGTTGGGCTGGCGGTTTGCCGACAGGCAGAAGTCCTATGAGGGCAGCGGCGCTATGCTGTGCGTCTCCTTACTGGCGGTGCTGGGGACGCTGACCGTCTGCGGCGTCCCGCTGACCGCTGCGGCTCTGACGGCGCTGGTCAGCGCCGCCGGGGCGACGGTGACGGAGGCCGTCACCAGGCGGGGGTATGACACCGTGACGGTGCCCTGCGTGGCGGCTATCCTCATCTGGTTGATGGCGGTGTGACAGGCGGAAATGGTGGACCACGGATAATTTTTCTTGCTATCTGCTCCTCCCTGTGCTAGGATAGAACTATGGAAAGGGAAGCAGCGTTCACTGGAACTGGTCAAGGAGGACGGCATGGACAACAGCCTGACAACCATCTACCGGCAAATTGCCGCCATTGGCCATCGCCTTGGCGCGGAGCAGGTCGTCCTGTACGGCTCCAGAGCCAGAGGGGACCAGCGGCCCCGGAGCGACATTGACCTGGCCGTGTTCGGCGCAGCGCCTGAAACCTATGCGCGCTTTCTGGACGCGCTGGAGGAGCTGCCCACGCTGTTGGATTTTGACCTCCTCTATGTTACAGAGGATACGGATACGGAGTTGCTGCACAATATCAGGCGGGATGGGGTGGTTTTGATGAACAAATTGCAGGAAAAGCACGGGAAGCTGTTACAGGCCATCCGCAGGCTGGAGGACGGCATAGCGGACTATGACCGGCTGGGGCTTGACTCCATCCGGGACGGGGTCATTCAGCGGTTTGAGTTCTGCACGGAGTTGGCCTGGAAAACCGCCCGGGAATACCTGTTGGACCAGGGCTATACCGATGTCAACAGCCCGAAAAGCGTCATGAAGCAGGCATATGCGGATGGGCTGATTCAGGATGAAGCGGGCTGGCTGGCGCTGCTCACCGCCCGGAATCAAACCTCCCATATTTATGACGAGGCCACCGCGCAGGCCGTATTTCTGGCAGTGAAGGCATCATATCTCCCGCTGCTGCGGGCCCTTGCCGAAGCGGTGCATCCGGAATAAGGCGCGTCAGCCGCCTGACGGCCCTGAACAGAAGAAAAAACGAGACGCAACGGAGGGGCAGCATGGCTGCCCCTCCGATTTCCGTGTTTCCCCCGAAGTTTTACTTGCCAATCCTCCCTTCCTGCATTATAATAAAAGATTAGTGATACAGTTCATTTGATTCATGCGATTCTCATGGAGCGCGGAGCCTTCCCTGAGAATCGGCAGCAGGAGGGGTTATCATGACCATTGAAGAACTGAAGCCTTATCTCACCCCCGGACGCCGGATTCATTTGATTGGCGTGGGCGGCGTATCCATGTTCCCTCTGGCCGAGGTGCTGCGGGGGCAGGGTGTGCTGATTACCGGCAGCGACGTGCGGGAGAGCGCCAACGTCCGCCATCTGGAGGAGGAGGGCGTCACCGTCTTTCTGGACCACTATCCGGAGAACGTGAACGGCGCGGACGCCGTTATCCGCACCGCCGCCGTCCATGACGACAACCCGGAAATCGCCTCCGCCCGCGCCCAGGGCATCCCCGTCTTTGAGCGGGCTCAGGCCTGGGGGGCCATTATGATGGATTATAAGCACGCCCTGTGCATCTCCGGCACCCACGGCAAGACCACCGTCACCTCCATGGCCACCCACATCGCCATGGCCGCCAACATCGACCCCACCGTGATGATCGGAGGCAACCTGCCCCTGCTGGGCAAGGGCTACCGGGTGGGCCAGGGGGACACCATCATCCTGGAGAGCTGCGAATACTGCAACTCCTTCCTGTCCTTCCGCCCCACTATCGCCGTGATTTTGGACATCGAGGCCGACCACCTGGACTTCTTCAAGGATTTGGCGGACGTGGAGCACTCTTTCCAAATCTTCGCCAGCTTGGTGCCGGAGGACGGCGTGGTCATCGCCAACGCGGACGACCGGAACACCATGGACACCCTGGAGAACCTGGATAAGCCCATGATGACCTTCGGCCTGGGCTCCTATGCCGACGTGTACTGTGACAACCTGACCTACAACCGGGGCGTGGGAGAGTTCGACCTGATGCAGGGCGGCAGCTTTGTGGTACACATCACCCTGTCCGTCCCCGGCCTCCACAATGTGAAGAACGCCCTGGCCGCCGCCGCTTCCGCCCTGGCCATGGGCATCACCCCCACCGCCATCGCCGCCGGACTGCGCTCCTTCCACGGGGCGGAGCGCCGGTTCGAGTACAAGGGGGAGTACCACGGGGCGAAGATTTATGATGACTACGCCCACCACCCCGGCGAGCTGCACATGCTGCTGGAGACTGCCAAGACCCTGGGCTATGACCGGGTGATTTGCGCCTTTCAGCCCCACACTTACAGCCGCACCAAGGCCCTGTTCCCGGAGTTCGTGGAGGAGCTGAGCAATGCGGATATCACCATCCTCACCGACATCTACGCCGCCCGGGAGGTGAACACCCTGGGGGTCAGCTCCAAAGATCTGGCCTCCGCCATCCCCCACGGGGAGTATTACCCCACCTTCGACGGGGTGGAGGCTCGGCTGAAAGAGCTGGCCCGGCCCGGCGACCTGATTCTGACGGTGGGAGCCGGCGAACTGTACCAGGTGGCGGAGCGGCTGGCCGCCGCAGGCAAGGCGGAGCAGGACGCGGCGGAGGAATAATAACACAATACAGCGCATAAAACGCCAGTTAGCGGCAGAGCATGGCGCTCTGCCGCTGATTTTTTACGATGATGCAGGTTACGCCGGGTTCGTTGGCCTGAGCATGGGCAGGAAGTTGACCGTATCCCCGCAGAACATGGCCCCCAGCCGGTTGGCGGCGGACTGCAAAAAGTCCAGCTGTCCGTCTCCGCACACCGGCTCCACCGTCACCCAGTACAGGGTTTTGATTTGATGCTCCGCCAGGAAGGCGTTGCTGGCCTCGTCCTCCAGGTCGCAGGGCACCAGCTGGAAGTCCACAAAGGTCTTGTCCGGAAAGGACAGCTCCACAATGCCCAACTCCCGCCAGACCTCCACATCCGGCCCGCCGGGGACGGCGAAGGCTGCCTTCAAATCCTGCACCGTGCAGTCCCCCGCGCTCATCAGGTACCAGCTGGTGGGGTACTTGAAGGCCGGGGCCGTCTTGGGCGGGGAGGGCTTCCGGTTTCCGGTTCCTTTCTTTTTCTTCATACAAAAACCTCCTGGTGTACGAGTTGGCGCTGTCAAGTGCGGTTTCTTCCCTTTTTCGGTCAAATGTGCCAAAGAAACCCCTCAGTCTGGCCTTGTGGCCAGCCAGCTCCGCCGTCAAGCGGCATTTCCGCTGCGCTCCCTACCCTTTCAGGGCAATGTCATCAACTTAAAGATGCAATCTATCCTACGTTGAAGGGAATAACGCAGAGGTACAGTCAGATTTCCACGACCAAAGGGCAACAAAATTGCACGTTCCGCCCGCCAACGGCGAGGGCGGAACGGCAATCGTACCCAGCCGCCATAGGCGGCAGTCTCACCAGTGAGAAGTCACATC
>JAJQEV010000113.1 GCA_021201475.1 Clostridiales bacterium | reverse complement strand
GCTGATTGAGGTGAGGGTCCACCTGTTCCCATTCCGAACACAGAAGTTAAGCTCATCTTCGCCGACGATACTTGCCTGGAGACGGGCCGGGAAAATAGGTAGTGCTAACACAGAAAAGGCTGACATTGTGAAAATGTCAGCCTTTTTTATTTGCGTCCCAGAGCGGCACCGGTTATTTTACAGTTTTGACAGATATAGGGGTAGAAATTTGAAAAAAAGGGGGCTATAATGGAGGCAGCCAATGGAACAGGCAGCGGCGGCCAGGCAAGGCGGCGCGCTGTTTCCGCGGAAGGTGTGAATGATATGAATTTTATCTTTATTTCCCCCCAATTTCCCGATTGTTATCGTCATTTTTGTCAGCGCTTGAAGGAAAACGGCGTTACGGTGCTGGGCATTGGCGACTGCGCCTATGACCTGCTGCACCCGGAGTTAAAGGAAGCCCTGACCGAATATTACCGGGTGAACAACATGGAGAACTACGATGAAATGCTCCGTGCCGTGGCCTATTTCACCTTCCACTACGGGAAAATCGACTACCTGGAGTCCAATAACGAGTATTGGATGGAGCAGGACGCCCGGCTTCGGCAGGACTTCCACATTACCACCGGCCTGCAGCCGGAGGATATGCGGAAGTTTAAGCACAAGTCCGCCATGAAGGCCTACTATGCCAAGGCGGGCATCCCCACCGCCCGGTACCATCTACTATGCGGCTGTGAAGGGGCGCTGGAGTTTGCCCATCTGGTGGGCTATCCCATCGTGGCCAAGCCGGACAACGGCGTGGGCGCTGCGGGGAACATGGTGCTCCGCTCCGATGAGGACGTGTACCGCCTGTGCGGGATGGACTTAGGCAGCCAGTATATTTTGGAGGAGTTCGTCAGCGGCGATGTCAGCGCCTTTGACGGCATCGTCAACAGCAAGGGCGAGATTTTGTTCTGCGCCAACCACGTCACCACCATTTCCATCATGGATATGGTACAGAAGCACGGCCCCATGTACTACTCCGTGATGCAGGATGTACCCTGGGATATGCTGGAGGCGGGCAAAGCGGTGCTGAAAGCCTTCGGCCTGAAAAAGCGGAGCTTCCACCTGGAGTTCTTCCGGCTGACGGAGGCCAAAGAGGGCCTGGGCAATGTGGGCGACATTGTGGGCCTGGAGGTCAATATGCGCCCGGCGGGGGGCTATACGCCGGATATGATCAACTACGCCTCCAGCGCGGACTATTACCAGCTTTGGGCGGACATGATTTGCTATGACGAGGCCCACCACTTCTACGATGGCCAGCGGTACTCCTGCGCCTATATCGGCCGCTGGGATGAACGGAATTACCGGCACACTATGGACGAAATCCGCGCCCGCTATGGCTGGCGCATTAAGGACTGCGGCAGGCTGAAAGGCATCCTGGAGGGCACTATGGGGGATGACTTCCTGATTGGCGTGTCCTCCAACGCCGGGGAGCGGGATGAGATGATTTCGTTCAGCCTGGAGGAGTGGTGAACCCTCCAAAAGAGAGTTTCAGGGCCGTCCTGCGGTGAGACACAGGGCGGCCTTTCCATGCGGCAAACCCCCTCCGCATTTACAAAGGACGGCGAATGTGCTACAATGGAAACCATCAATGACAGGGAGGCGACATCCGCCATGAACGAACGGCCATTGGCAGATGAGATAAGACCCGCCAGTCTGGACGACGTGGTGGGCCAGCGGCACATCCTGGGGCCAAACGGCGTGCTGCGCCGCATCATTCAGGGGGGCAATATCCCCAACATGGTGTTTTACGGCCCCTCCGGCACCGGCAAGACCACGGTGGCCAACATCATTGCCAGCCGCACCAACAAGGCGCTGCACCGGCTGAACGCCACCACCGCCTCCATCTCCGACATTAAGGATATTATCGCCGATGTGGACACCCTGTTGGCCCCCAACGGCGTGCTGCTCTACCTGGACGAGATTCAGTACTTCAATAAAAAGCAGCAGCAGAGCCTGCTGGAGTTTATGGAGAACGGCAAAATCACCGTCATTGCCTCCACCACGGAGAACCCGTACTTCTATGTTTACAACGCCGTCCTGAGCCGCTCCACCGTCTTTGAGTTCAAGCCAGTGACGGCGGAGGAGGTGCAGCCTGCGGTGCGGCGGGCGGTGGCGCTGCTGGCGGAGCGGCGGGAGGCGGAGATTGACTGCCCTCCGGAGGTCGTCGCCCATATTGCCTCGGCCTGCGGCGGGGACGTGCGCAAGGCGGTGAATGCGGTGGAACTGCTGGTGAACGCCGCGCCGTCCACAGGCGGAACCATCACGCTGACCCTGGAGGATGCCGAAGTGCTGGCCCAGCACTCCGCCATGCGCTATGACCGGGCGGGAGACGACCACTTCGACACCGCTTCCGCCCTGATGAAGTCCATACGGGGCTCCGACCCGGACGCCGCCCTCCACTATCTGGCCCGGCTGCTGGAGGCGGGGGACATGGTGACCGCCATCCGGCGCATCCTCTGCTCCGCCAGCGAGGATGTGGGGATGGCCTATCCCCAGGCGGCGGCTATCGTCAACGCCTGCGTGGAGAACGCCAATATGCTGGGGCTGCCGGAGGCCCGGCTGCCCCTGGCCCAGGCGGTGGTGCTGCTGGCCACGGCCCCCAAGTCCAACAGCGTCTATAAGGGCATTTCCGCCGCCATGTCCGACGTGGCGGCGGGCAGGACGGGGGACTACCCCAGGCATCTGCAAAACGTCCACGCCGACAGCACCGGCATGGAGCGGGAGCAGGGCTATCTCTATCCTCACGATTACCCCAATCATTGGGTGGAGCAGCAGTATCTCCCGGATGCCCTCCAGGGGCGGAGGTATTACGAGTACGGGGAGAACAAGACGGAGCAGGCCGCCAAAGCCTACTGGGCGAAAATCAAGAAGGAGTAGCACCGTGGTAGTCCCACCCCGCCACATTGCCCTCAGTGACGAAGTAGGTCGGCGGGGTGCATTGAGCGGGGTGGTTCAGCCGGTCGATCAGCAGCAGCTTGATTTTCTGACGCTCCGGCAGAATGGCCTTGATGTAGACGCTGACCTGGTCGCCCACCTCGTATCCCGGCAGATACTCTGCCAGGCCGGGCAGGTTGGGGGCCAGTTCCACGAAGATGCCGTAATCCAGCACGCCACGGACAATGCCGGTGACGGTTTCGCCGGGGGCGAACCGGGCCGCGTTCTCCGCCCAGGTGCCCAGCAGCTCCTTGTGGGACAGCAGCAGGCGGCGCTGCTCCGGGACGGCCTGCTGCAACACCGCGAAAATCTCCTGCCCGGTGTAAAACCGGTCGGAAGGGTGGCGGATGCGGGCCACGGAGATGGCACCCAGCGGAATCATGGAGGGGATGCCCCTGCCAATATCCACAAACGCGCCGAAGGGCTCCAGACGGGTGACGGTGGCGGGCAGGACTGTCCCCGTTGGTAGATTCAGCAGCACCTCCAGGGCCTGTTCCTGGGCCAGGCGGCGGGACAGCTGGGCCACGATGCGCCCGTCCTCCCCCACCAGGCCGGTGACGAGGAAGGCCACCGGCTTCCCCACCCTGGTCAGCAGGGCGATTTCCCTGGTGGTGCCGTCCTCCAGGCCCACGGCACATTCCCCGTGGGGCATGACGGCGTCCACCTCCCCCAGCCTGAGGCGGAGGTTGTGGCCCCGGTCGCAGCGCAGCGCGACGCTCTCCAGCACGATTTGCCGCTCCATGGCGGCGTGCAGCCCCTCCAATGAGGATAGCAGGGCTTGATTTTCCGCCGTGGGGAGCAGGCGGCCTTCCGGCAAAATTTGATTCATAGCGTTTTCCTCCTGATTCTGTGCTTATGGGAAGCATATGCAGGAACAGGGGAAAGTTTGATGGAGGAAAACCACTTGACAAGCTGCTTATAACATGGTAGTGTATTAGTGCGCTAAAGTAAAGAGAGGGGAGAACAGTATGGACATCCAGGTTGGAGACACCCTGCAAATGAAAAAAACCCACCCCTGCGGCTGTAAGGAGTGGGAGGTGCTGCGTATCGGCATGGATTTCCGGATGCGGTGCAAGGGCTGCGGCCGGGAGGTCATGCTGCCCCGGGCCAAGGCGGAGAAGAATGTGAAGAAAATCCTTCCCGGCCCTGACCGCCAGGCCCAGGCGTCTGATTGAGAAGCAAAGGAGCGAGTCCGCCATGAAAGAATATTGGTCCAGCCGTATCCGGCAGTTGACCCCCTACACGCCGGGGGAGCAGCCGAAGGTGCAGAACCTCATCAAACTCAACACCAACGAAAACCCCTATCCCCCCTCCCCGAAGGTGACGGAGGCCATCACGGCGGAGTTGGGTCAGTCCCTGCGGCGCTACCCCGACCCGGAGGGCAGCACGCTGCGGGCGGCCCTGGCGCGGCGCTACGGCGTCAGAGAGGGGCAGGTGTTCCTGGGCAACGGCTCTGACGAGGTGCTGGCCTTTGCCTTTCAGGCGTTTTTCGGCCCCGGAGACACCATTCTGTTCCCCGACATCACCTACAGCTTTTACCCGGTGTATGCGGCGCTGTTCGGCATCCAGTGCTGCACGGTGCCTCTGAACGAGGATTTCACCGTCCCCGTGGAGCAGCTTTTGGGGCAGCACTGCGGCATCGTGCTGGCCAACCCCAACGCCCCCACCGGTATCGAGCTGCCCCAGGGGGAGCTGGTGCGTATCCTGGAGGCCAACCCGGACGTGGTGGTCATCGTGGATGAGGCGTATGTGGACTTCGGCGGGACCTCCGCCCTGCCCCTGATTGACCGGTACCCCAACCTGCTGGTGGTGCAGACCATGTCCAAATCCCGCTCCCTGGCGGGGCTGCGGGTGGGCTTCGCCTTTGGCAATGAGAACCTGATTCAGGCGGTCAACTGCGTGAAGAACTCCATGAACTCCTACACCCTGGACCGGCTGGCCATCGTGGGGGCTGCCGCCGCAGTGGAGGATGAGGCGTACTTCGCAGACCGCTGCGCCGCCGTGGTGAACACCCGGGCCTGGGTGACGGAGCGGCTGGAGGGGCTGGGCTTCACGGTGCTGCCCAGCAAGGCGAACTTCCTCTTTGCGTCCCATGAGGCGGTGCCTGCCAGGGCGCTGTTCGCCGGGCTGCGGGAGGCGGGGATTTTGGTGCGCTACTTTGACGCGCCCCGGACAGACCAATTCCTGCGCATCACCGTCGGCACCGACGAGGAAATGGCCACCCTGTGCCGGGAGTTGGAGCGGCTGGTGCAAAGCTGAACATCAAGAAAGGCTGCCCTGCGGGTAAACCCGCAGGGCAGCGTGTTTTTTGCGTTTTGAACCCGTCATGGGGCCGCATGGAACCGCATGGAAGCAAATTTCCTAAAATGGAAAGGAATCCGTTGCAATTTCGGCGCAGCGATGGTAAAATATAGTGTCAAACTATGTGCTTCTGAAAAAACGGAATGGCGAGAGGTGTCCTTTTGTATCTAAAAGCCTTGGAAATTCAGGGGTTCAAATCCTTCCCTGATAAAACCGTCCTGACCTTCGGGGAGCCGGTCACCGGCATCGTCGGCCCCAACGGCAGCGGAAAATCGAATATTTCGGACGCCATCCGCTGGGTCATGGGGGAGCAGTCCACCAAAGCGCTGCGGGGCGGCAAGATGGAGGACGTGATTTTCGGCGGCACCGCCAAGCGCAAGCAGTTGGGCTATGCCGAGGTCAGCCTGATTCTGGACAATGAGGATCACCGCTTCCCCCTGGAGGAGTCGGAGGTCATGATCACCCGCCGGTACTACCGCAGCGGGGACAGCGAGTATTACATCAACCGCCACAACTGCCGCCTGAAGGACATCAACGAACTGCTGATGGATACCGGCCTGGGCCGGGAGGGTTACTCCATCATCGGTCAGGGCAAAATTGATGAGATACTGTCCACCAAGGGCAGCGAGCGGCGCAGCGTCTTTGAGGAGGCGGCGGGCATCTCCCGGTTCCGCCACCGGAAGGAGGAGGCCGAACACCGGCTGGAAAAGACGGCGGACAACCTGCTCCGGGTGGGGGATAAAATCTCCGAACTGGAATTGCAGCTGGAGCCCCTCCGGGGTCAGGCGGAAAAGGCGAAGGAGTTCCTGGCCTACCGGGACGAGTTGAAGGGCCTGGAAATCTCCCTGTGGCTGGAGAATCTGGACGAGCTGCGGACGAATCACCGGAAGTTGGCCACCGACTATGAGGCCGCCACCGCTCAGCGGGACAGCATCAAAACCGAGCAGGAGACCCTCTACGCCCGGGCGGAGGCCCTGGCCCAGCAAATGCGGGACTGCGATGTGGAGACGGAGCAGCTGCGCGCCCGCCAGTCCGCCCTGGAAGGGGAGAGCAATGAGCGGGAGTCCTCCATCGCCGTGCTGAAAAGCCAGGTGCAGAGCAATACCGAGTCCGCCGACCGCTTACAGCGGGAGCTTGACCAGCAGGAGGGACGGGCGGACTCCATCGCCGCCCAAATCGCCCAGCGGCAGGAGCGGCTCCGGGCAATCGCTGACCAGCGCCAGGCGCTGGAGGACACGCTGGCGAAGCACCACCTGGAGGAGGCAGAGAACCGCAGGCAGGCGGGGACGCTGGCGGAGGAGCTGGAGGCCCTCCGCAGCTCGGAACAAATTCAGAGCGCTTCCCTGGCGGACGCCAAGGAGTTGCTGTCCGCCTTGGCGGCCTCCAGTCAGGAGATGATAGACCGTGACACCGCCCTCCGGGCCTCTATGCAGGAGAACCAGGAGAAGCTGACCCAGACCGAGGCGGAGGCCAAGGCCAAGCGAAAGGAACTCAGCGACACCAAGGAGCAGCGGGACAGCCTGGAAAATGTCATCGCGGGCCACCAGATGAAGGCGTCCAGCCGCAACAAAAAGCTGGAGGAGGCCCAGGGCAAGATGAACCAGCTGACCCTGGACAGCAACAATCTGTCCGGCCGCATCCACATGCTCACCGAGATGGAGAAGCTGTACGAGGGCTACTCCAAGGCGGTGAAGGCTGTGATGCAGGCCGCCGAGCGGAAGCAGCTCCGGGGCGTCCACGGCCCGGTGGCCAGCCTGATAAAGGTGCCGGAGCAGTACACCGTCGCCATCGAGACGGCGCTGGGCGCAGCCCAGCAGAACCTGGTGGTGGATCGGGAGGAGGACGGCAAGGCCGCCATCAACTACCTGAAACGGCGGGATGCGGGCCGGGCCACCTTCCTGCCCATCTCCGCCGTCCGACCTAGCTATTTGAAGGAACGGAACGTGGAGCAGTGCCGGGGCTTCGTAGGGGTGGCCAGCGCCCTGGTGACCTGTGAGCAGAAGTACGCCGACGTGGTGGGCAACCTGCTGGGTCGGGTGGTCATTGCGGAGGATATGGACGCGGCCATTGCCATGGCCCGGCAGTTTGGGCACCGGTTCCGCATCGTCACCCTGGACGGCCAGGTGCTGAACCCCGGCGGCTCCATGACCGGCGGCAGCACCAGCCGCAGCGCGGGCATCCTGTCCCGGGCCAGCGAGCTGGAGCGGCTGGAGAAGCAGTCCGCCCAGCTGAAAGAGGACATGGACGCGGCCCGCCGTGTCCTGGCAGACGCCAAGCGGGAGGCGGAGCAGGCCGCCTATGAGATGGAGGTGGCCCAGAACCAGAAGCGTGTGCTGGACGACACGGTGCTGCGGCTGGACGGCGAATACGGCCAGTACCGCATTCTGCTGGGCGTCCTACGGGACAACCGGGATAACTGGCAGGATGAATTGGAAAGCCTGCGCCAGCGGGCGAAGAAGCTGGAGGAGGACACCGAGGAGGCCCGCCAGCGCATTGAGACGCTGGAGGATTCCGCCGCCGCTCTGCGGGCGGAGGCGGAGGGCAAGGCCGCCGGGCAGGACGTGTTCCGGAAGCAGGCGGAGGCCATCGCCGCCGCCATCACGGAGGTACACGTCGCCCAGGCGTCCCTGGACGCGGAGCAGTCCGCCACCCTGACTGCCCTGGACGAGTTGAAGGCTATGGAGCGGGACATCACCGGCGACCGGGAGAACCGCCGCCGCCAAATCGAGGAGTACGGCCAGCGCAACGAAGAATTGACCGACCGCATCCGGGCGCTGGAGGAGGCGCTGCAAACCCTCCGCGCCAGCCGGGAGGGGCTGACGGACAGCCTGCAAAAGCTGTCCGCCCGGCGGCTTGAGCTGGAGGCCCAGCGCACTCAGGCCGACCGGGACGCCAGGGACAAGAACGAGGCCCTGCTGAACATGGAGCGGGAGTGCTCTGCCCTGGAGCGGAAGAAGGCCGCCGCCGCCATGGAGGAGAGCCAGCTTCTCAGCAAGCTGTGGGACAGCTACGAGCTGACCTATGACAGCGCCCAGCCCCTGCGCCAGGAGTTGGAGAGCGTGGCCAAGGCCGGGCGGCGCATCGCCGAGTTGAAACGGAGCATCAGCGCCCTGGGCAACGTGAACGTGGGGGCCATTGAGGAGTTCCGCCGCATCAGTGAGCGGTACGACTACCTGACCGCCCAGCGGGATGATGTGGAGAAGGCCAAGGCGGAGCTGGAGGAAATCATCGACGGCATCACCGAGGAGATGAAGAAGATTTTCGCGGAGCAATTTGACCTGATTGCGGACGCTTTCTCCGTCACCTTCCAGGAGCTGTTCGGCGGCGGCAAGGCCGCCTTGGAGCTAGAGGATCCGGACGACATCCTGAACTGCAACATTGAAATCAAGGTGCAGCCGCCGGGGAAGGCGCTAAAAGTGTTGAGCCTGCTGTCCGGCGGAGAGAAGGCATTTGTGGCCATCGCCCTGTACTTCGCCTTCCTGAAGGTGCGGCCCACGCCCTTCGTGGTGATGGACGAAATCGAGGCGGCGCTAGACGACCCCAACGTCACCCGGTTTGCCCAGTACGTCCGCTCCATGAGCGATAAGACCCAGTTTATCATCATCACCCACCGCCGCGGCACCATGGAGGAGGCGGACGTCCTCTACGGCGTCACCATGCAGGAGCGGGGCATCAGCCGGGTGCTGACCGTCAACCTGAACGAGGTAGCGGAAGAGATGAATATTCAATAAGCCCAGGGGGCGTTTTGAATCGAAAGGGGAAAGAGCAATGGGATTCTTTGACAAAATCAAAAAAATCGGCATTTTCAACGGCTTCTCCAAGCTGGACGATGAGTTTTATGACAGCCTGGAGGAAAGCCTGATTCTGGCCGACATGGGGATGAACACCACCCTGAAAGCGGTGGACGAGCTGCGCACCCGGGCCAAGCGGGAGCATATCAAGGAGATTTCCGATGCCCAGAACTGTATGCGGGAGATTCTGACGGAAATGCTGGAGGTGGCCGACCCGGCCCTGAACCTCAGCACGAAGCCCTCCTTTGTGCTGTTCATTGGGGTGAACGGCGTGGGCAAGACCACCACCATCGGCAAAATCGGGGCCAGCCTGAAAGCTGAGGGCAAGCAAGTGCTATTCTCTGCGGCGGACACCTTCCGGGCCGCCGCCTCCGAGCAGCTGACCATCTGGGCGCAGCGCTCCGGCATCGACATCGTGAAGCAGGGGGAGGGCAGCGACCCCGCCGCCGTGGTCTTTGACTCCATCTCGGCGGCCAAGGCCAGGGGTACGGACGTGGTGCTGATCGACACGGCTGGGCGGCTCCACAACAAGGCCAACCTGATGAACGAGCTGGCCAAGATGAGCCGCATCATTGACCGGGAGTGCCCGGACTGCGCCAAGGAGGTACTGCTGGTGCTGGATGCCACCACCGGGCAGAACGGCCTGGTGCAGGCCAAACAGTTTATGGAGACCTGCGGCATCACTGGCATTGTGCTGACCAAGCTGGACGGCACCGCCAAGGGCGGCATTGCCGTGGCGGTGGCCCAGGAATTGAAGGTACCGGTGAAGTACGCCGGCGTAGGCGAAGGGCTGGAGGACTTGAAGCCCTTCGATGCCCGGGAGTTTGCCAACGCGCTCATTTAATTAATACGATTATCCCTCAAAATCAACAGAAAGGATACTGGCCTATGAACAGACGGGATGGACGCACGGCGGATATGCTGCGTCCGGTGGAAATCATTCCCAACACCAACGTATTCGCAGAGGGGAGCTGCATCATCAAGTGCGGCGCAACCATGGTGTATATCACCGCCTCTGTGGAGGACAGGGTGCCGCCCCATGTGGCGGAGGGCTGCGGCTGGGTGACGGCGGAGTACAATATGCTGCCCAGGGCCAACCGCACCCGCTCCCGCCGGGATGTCAGCAAGCTAAAGCTGTCCGGTCGCAGCGCGGAGATTCAGCGGCTCATTGGCCGCAGCCTGCGCGCTGCGGTGGATATGGAGAAGCTGGGACCCCACTGCATCACGGTGGACTGCGACGTGCTGCAGGGTGACGGCGGCACCCGCACCGCCTCCGTCACCGGCGGCTGGGTGGCGCTGAAGCTGGCCTGCCGGAAGCTGCTGGAGGCCGGGCTGATTGAGGAGGACCCGGTGATTCATCAGGTGGCGGCGGTGTCCGCCGGTCTGGTGGAGGAGGACGCCCTGCTGGACTTGCAGTATTACGAGGATTCCGGCGCTCAGGTGGACTTAAACTGCGTCATGAACGAGCGGGGCGAGCTCATCGAGATTCAGGGCACCGGCGAGGGGAGAGCCTTCACCGTCCTGGAGCAGCAGCGGCTGGTGAGCCTGTGCCAGAAGGGCATCCAGGAGCTGATGGTGAAGCAGACCTGCGCGTTGACCGGAGGTGCGGAATGAAATTCGTATTGGCAAGCCACAACCCAAAGAAGCTGGAGGAATTGCAGGCGATTTTGCAGCAGTTGGGGGTGGAGGTCGTCCTCCAGTCCCAACTGGGCATCGACCTGGAGCCGGAGGAGACCGGCGCCACCTTTGAGGAAAATGCCCTCATCAAAGCCAGGGCGGTGATGGAGGCCAGCGGCCTCCCCGCCATCGCGGACGACTCCGGCCTGTGCTGCGAGGCGCTGAACGGCGCGCCGGGGGTGTACTCCGCCCGGTACGGCGGCCCGGACCTGGACGACCGGCAGCGGTATCAGCTCCTGCTCCAGAGCCTGCGGGGGCAGTTCAACCGGAAGGCCAGCTTCGTCTCCGTAGTGACCTGCGCCTTCCCGAATGGGGACGTGGTTTCCGCCCGAGGCGAGTGCCAGGGCCGCATCGGCTTCACCCCGGTGGGGGAGGATGGCTTTGGCTACGACCCCATCTTCCTGGTGCCGGAGTGCAAAAAGACCTTTGCCCAGATGACGCCGGAGGAGAAGAACGCCGTCTCCCACCGGGGGAAGGCCCTGCGGGCCTTCGCCGGGGAGCTGGAGGCGTACCTGAATGGGCAGTAAGCCCGGCAGCGAAAATAACGGAAGCAATCATAAGGAGAACGTAACAGATGGAACCAATCAACAGCAAGCAGCGGGCCCAGCTGCGGGCTATGGCCAACACCCTGGAAGTGGTGCTGACCGTGGGCAAGGACGGCATCAGCGATAATCTGGTGCAGCAGGCGGACGACGCCCTGGAGGCTAGGGAACTGATTAAATGCAAGGTGCTGGAGACCAGCCCCCTCTCCGCCCGGGAGGCCTGCGAACAACTCAGCGAACTGACCCGTTCGGAGCAGGTGCAGGTCATTGGCAGCCGCTTCGTCCTGTACCGCCACAGCCATAAGCTGGGGGAGAAGTGCATCAACCTGGTGCAGCCCAAGCAGAAAAAGACGGCGGGGAAGAAGTACGAAAAGGCGCAGTAACGTGCCCTGACAGCGGGGCAGCGAGGTGAGGAAGCATTGAAAATCGGAATCTACGGCGGGACCTTCAACCCGCCCCACCTGGGCCACATGGCGGCGGCCCGGGACGTGGCCCAGGCGCTGAAGCTGGACAAGGTGCTGCTGGTGCCGGACAACACGCCGCCCCACAAGGAGATGCCGGAGGGCAGCGCCACTCCCCAGCAGCGGCTGGAGATGGTGGAGCTGATGGCGGACCGGCTGGGGAAGGGCTTCGAGGCGTCGGACATCGAGCTGACCCGCCGAGGGAAAAGCTACACGGCGGACACCCTGGAGGCCCTCGCCAGGCGCTACCCTAAGGATGAGTTGTACCTGCTGATGGGGACGGATATGTTCCTGACCCTGGACACCTGGTATCAGCCCCAGCGCATTTGTAAATACGCCCACATCGCCGCCTTTGGCCGCCAGGCGGGGGATACCGAGTCCTTCCACTGGCAGAAAAAGAAGCTGAAAAAGCAGTTTGACGCCAGGGTGAAAATCGTCACCCTGGAGGATTTGGTGGAGGTCTCCTCCAGTCAGCTGCGGGAGCAGCTGGCCAAAGGCCAGGGCAGGGCGCTGCTGGACGAGAGCATTTACGGCTACATCCTGATTCACCGGCTGTACGGCACGGATGCCGACCTGACCAACCTGAGTTTAGCGGATTTGCGGGCCTGCTCCTACTCCATGGTGAAGGCCAAGCGCGTCCCCCATATCAAGGGGACAGAGCAGGAGGCGGCGCTGCTGGCCCGGAAAAACGGGGCCGATGAGGAGAAGGCCCGGAAGGCCGCCATCCTTCACGACTGCACAAAGTACTTTCCCGCGGAAAAACAGTTGTCAATTTGCAAAAAATGTGGTATCCTAATAGACCAGATAGCACGGGAGAATACCGGCCTGCTCCACGCGAAAAGCGGCGCGGCCATCGCCCGTCAGGTGTTCGGAATGCCGGAGGACATTTGCTCCGCCATCTTCTGGCACACCACCGGCCACGCCGGTATGACGCTGCTGGAGAAAATCATCTATATTGCGGATTATGCCGAGCCCAGCCGCCCCTATGACTGGTGCGCCCAGCTGCGGGCCATCGTGGAGGAGGACTTGGACGCAGGCGTCCTCTATGGGCTGAACTACAGCATCCGCAAGAATCAGGAAGCAAATAAGTCCGTCCACCCGGATGGCGTCGCGGCCAGGGACTGGATGGAGGCGGAACTGAACAGAAAGGGAGAGGAACATGGCTGAAGCATTGGAATTGACAGCGGCTCTGTGCCGGGCGCTGGACGCAAAGCGGGGCATGAAGCTGGAGGTACTGTACACCACAGAGGTCACCAGCCTGGCGGACTACTTCATCATG
The DNA here is from genome assembly GCA_021201475.1 of Clostridiales bacterium. Taxonomy (GTDB): domain Bacteria; phylum Bacillota; class Clostridia; order Oscillospirales; family Oscillospiraceae; genus Onthomonas. Next base: position 9,264 of record JAJQEV010000113.1, on the reverse strand, counting down.
TGTACCGCCGGTTCCACCACCCAGCTCCGGGCGCTGAGCGATGCCTGCGAGGCGGCGGCGGAGAAGCTGGGGGAGCCTGCCCTGCGCAAGGAGGGCGAGCGGGAGAGCGGCTGGATCGCGCTGGACTTTAACACGGTCATCGTCCACCTGTTCCTGCCGGAGAAGCGGGAGTTCTACGACCTGGATCGCCTGTGGCGGGAGGCCAAGGCGGTGGACGTGTCCCCGTTCCTGACGAAGAAAGAAGACTGACCCGGCGGCGCTGCCGCAGAAGAATTATCATCATAAGAAAGCTGTGAGTTAGGTGAAGTACGATTTTACCAAGATTGAAAAGAAATGGCAGACCCGCTGGCGCGAGGAAAAGACCTTCCGCGCCGTCACCGGCGACACCACCCGCCCCAAGTGGTACGGCCTGGTGGAGTTCCCCTATCCCTCCGGCCAGGGCCTCCACGTGGGCCATGCCCGGCCCTACACCGCCATGGACGTGATTGCCAGGAAGAAGCGGATGGACGGCTATAACGTCCTGTTCCCCATCGGCTACGACGCCTTCGGCCTGCCCACGGAGAACTACGCCATTAAGAACCATATCCATCCTGCCAAGGTCACGGAGGACAACATCAAGCGCTTCCATGACCAGCTGGAGATGCTGGGCTACTCCTTCGACTGGGATAGGGAGATCAACACCACCGACCCCAGCTACTACCGCTGGACCCAGTGGATTTTCGTGCAGCTGTACAAGAAGGGCCTGGCCTATAAGACCTCCATGCCGGTGAACTGGTGTACCAGCTGCAAGTGCGTGCTGGCCAATGAAGAGGTGGTCAACGGCGTGTGTGAGCGGTGCGGCAGCGAGGTCGTCCGCAAGGAAAAGAGCCAGTGGATGCTGAAAATCACCGAGTACGCCCAGAAGCTCATCGATGGGCTGGACACGGTGGATTACATCCCCCGCATCGCCATCCAGCAGAAGAACTGGATCGGCCGCTCCACCGGCGCAGAGGTGAACTTTGGCACCACCGAGGGGGATGTCCTCACCGTCTACACCACCCGCTGCGACACCCTGTTCGGCGCGACCTATATGGTCATTGCGCCGGAGCACGCCTATGTGGAGAAGTGGGCGGACAAAATCTCCAACTATGACGAGGTGCGGGCCTACGTCCGCCAGGCGGCCTCCAAGTCCGACTTCGAGCGCACCGAGCTTGCCAAGGACAAGACCGGCGTGGAGCTGAAGGGCGTCCGGGCCATCAACCCGGTGAACAACCAGGAGATTCCCATCTTCATCTCCGACTACGTCCTGTCCACCTACGGCACCGGCGCTATCATGGCCGTGCCCGCCCACGATACCCGTGACTGGGAGTTTGCCCAGGTCTTTGGCCTGCCCATCGTCCAGGTGGTGGCCAGCAGCGAGGGCGAGCTGGTAGACCTGAGCAAGGAGGCTTTCACCGATGTGGCCACCGGCGTCATGGTAAACTCCGGCTTTATCACCGGCATGACGGTGGAGGAGGCCAAAAAGGCCATGATCGACTACCTGGAGGCCGAGGGCATCGGCCACGCCAAGGTGAACTATAAGCTGCGGGACTGGGTGTTCTCCCGCCAGCGCTATTGGGGCGAGCCCATCCCCATGGTGAAGTGTCCCAAGTGCGGCTGGGTGCCGGTACCGGAGGAGCAGCTGCCCGTCCTGCTGCCGGAAGTGGAGAGCTATGAGACCACGGACGACGGCGAATCCCCCCTGTCCGCCATGACCGACTGGGTGAACACCACCTGCCCCTGCTGCGGCGGCCCCGCCCAGCGGGAGACGGACACCATGCCCCAGTGGGCAGGCTCCTCCTGGTACTTCCTGCGCTACGAGGACCCCAACTGTGACACCGGCATCGCCTCCAAGGAGGCCATGGATTACTGGGGCCAGGTGGACTGGTACAACGGCGGCATGGAGCATACCACCCTCCACCTGCTGTACAGCCGGTTCTGGAACAACTTCCTCTATGACATCGGCGCGATTCCCAACGCGGAGCCGTACAAGAAGCGCACCGCCCACGGCATGATTCTGGGTGAGGGCAATATCAAGATGTCCAAGTCCCGGGGCAACGTCATCAACCCCAACGACGTGGTGAAGGAGTACGGCGCGGACACCATGCGCACCTACATCATGTTCATCGGCGACTTTGCTAAGGCCGCGTCCTGGTCCTCCAAGGCGGTGGCGGGGTGCAAGCGCTTCCTGGACAGGGTGTGGAACCTCCACGAGACCTGCGGCGGCTCCCTGGAGTGCTCCGAGCAGAATGTCTCCGCCATCCACAAGGCCATCAAGAAGGTCAACGAGGACATCGAGGCCATGAAGTTCAACACCGCCATCGCTACCCTGATGGGTCTGGTGAACGACTTCTCCGCCAACGGATGCACCAAGGGGGATATGCGGGCACTCATCCTGATGCTGTCCCCCATCGCGCCCCACATCTGCGAGGAGATGTGGGAGAACCTGGGCTTTGCCTCTGAGGGCATGGCCTGCCAGCAGCCCTGGCCGGAGTATGACGAGAGCAAGACTCTGGCCGCCACAGTGCAGCTGGCCGTTCAGGTGGCCGGTAAGGTGCGGGCTAACATCGTGGTACCGGTGGATGCCACCGACGACCAGGTGGTGGAAACCGCCCTGGCCGACCCCAAGATCCAGCGCCAGGCCGAGGGAAAGACCCTGGTGAAGAAGCTGGTCATCCGGGACAAAAAGACCCAGGCTATCAAAATCGTCAACCTGATTTTCAAGTAAGCGCCGCCACCCCGGAAGCGGGACGCAGCGTGGGGTCGGATAACGGTTCCATGCGCAGCAGGCAACCAAACAGGAGGCTGGCCATCATTGGCCAGCCTCCTGCCGTTGCTGAGCATGATGGCTGATGTGAACCGCCGTGAGAGTGTGGTCAATGGAGAGACTGCAGAAGACGCGCTTGAAACTGAGGCTTCCATCTGAACGACGTGCATAGATTGTAATTACCAGAGTGCTTACTGACTGAGAAAATCCAGAGGGTTGTGTCCTCCTTCAGCGCTCTGGATTTTCTTTTTTGTTGCGTTTTCCTTGACACAAGGAGACCTTTCCCGGTTCGCACGAAATTACATCGACTCCGGACGGTATCTGGAAAAGAGATTCCCCTTTATGGGCGTTCGGTTTATAGCGATTACCGATAACTGTGACCGTGAAGGAGACAGGAGCCAGTCTGATTCCCTGATTATCCCGTTCAAAAATCTGATTAACGATGCCTGCTGCAGGGACATCTCCATGAAAACCGCAGCAAGCTATGCTGGCAAGGCTTACTAATCGAAGAGAATATGCTAACAGCCATAATGCAGCAGCCAGGTCCCTGCTTCCCTGGCGGGAGGGTAAGGGAGCGCAGCGGAAATACCGCTTGACGGCGAAGGCCGGACAAAGCGGTTTTAACGAACCTTGTCTAAGGGACGGACGGCCCTGGTTGGGAAACTGCCTGCGTCCTTCTCCCGTCCTTACCTAAGGAGAAAAGGTTAGCCGGGCGCACACTGTGCGCCCCTACTAGAGTGTGAAGCCTAAACCTTCACTTTTCTGTAGGGGCGGCCCTCGGCCGCCCGCGAAAACCACCTGCTTATCCGAGGCGGCCAAGGGCCGCCCCTACACAGACGATTGCAAAAATCGGAACAATTTGCCCATCTGAACAGTATCACAGGCAGTTCCGTTGGTATTTTATGACGGTTGAACAAAACAAAGTTTTAGTTTTCACACTCTGCTGCCGGAGCGGAGCCGGGCCCTCAGGTGCCGCTCCCTTTTTGCCGGGAAATTCCCCTGGGCAAAGTATTGTGCTTTTTCCCGGAATATGGTATAGTAATACCGTATGTTTCCGCGCCCCGCCGCCCCGGCGGGGCCGTTGATGGAGGTATCCTAGATGAAAATTGTTGTGCTGACCGGCGGGCTCAGCCCGGAGCGGGACGTGGCCCGTTCCTCCGGCGCCATGATTGCCGCCGCCCTGCGGGAGCGGGGCCATCAGGCGGCGTTGATTGATATGTACCTCGGCATGGAGGAGCAGGACTGCACCACGGAGGAGTTGTTCTCCGCTCCCCTCCCGGAAAGCTGGCGGACGGTGCCTTCCGTGGCCCCTGACCTGGAGGCGCTGAAACGGGGCCGGAAGCTCCGGTCTGACAGCCTCTTTGGGGAGGGCGTGCTGGAGCTGTGCCGGATGGCGGACATCGTCTTTCTCGCCCTCCACGGGGCCTGCGGGGAGGACGGCCGGGTGCAGGCCACCCTGGAGACCCTGGGCATCCCCTTCACCGGCTCCGGCTTCATGGGGGCCGCCATCGCCATGGATAAGGATTTGACCAAGAAGTTGGTGGCCCCCACCGGCGTCAAGACCCCCGCCTGGGAGAAGGTGGCCTACACGGCAGAGGACATTCCCGCCATCGCAGGGCGCACCGCCCTGCCGGTGGTAGTGAAGCCTCTGGCCTCCGGCAGCTCCATCGGCGTCTCCATCGCGGAGACGGAGGAGGCGCTGACCGCTGCCCTGGAATCCTGCCTGGCCCTGGGGGGCGAAGTAGTGCTGGAGCAGTATGTGGCGGGCCGGGAAATTCAGGTGGGCTACCTGGTTGACCACGCCCTGCCCTCTATCGAAATCGTCCCCAAGCAGGGGTTCTATGACTACGAGAACAAGTACCAGCCCGGCGCGGCCATCGAGACCACCCCCGCCCCCATCCCCCCGGAGTGGGAGGCGCGGCTGGCCAGGGACACGAAAACCGTCTTTGAGGCGGTGGGCATGGCGGTCTATGCCCGGGCGGACTTCATCGTCACCCCGGACGGCACCCCCTGGTTCCTGGAAATCAACACCCTCCCCGGCATGACCCCCACCAGCCTGGTGCCTCAGGAGGCTGCCGTGACGGGTCTGAGCTACGGCGACCTGTGTGAGACTATCATCCGCGCCTCTCTGGAGGCCAGAAAGGGCTAATAAGCATGGAACCTATCACATTGCAGGAAATTTTGACCGCCACCGGCGGCACACTGCTGGGGGGCAGCCAGGATTTGTCCACCGCCATCACCGCCGTGGACACGGACAGCCGCGCCATGGCGGGCGGCTCCCTGTTCGTCCCCCTGGTGGGGGAGCGGTTTGACGGCCACGCCTATATTGAAAGCGCCCTGACCGCCGCCGCAGGGACGCTGACCCAGCGCCCCCTGGAGCGCTACGCCCCCGACCGCTTCTATGTGCTGGTGGAGGACACCATGCAGGCCCTGGGCGACCTGGCCCGCTACTATCGGCACAAGTTCCAAATCAAGGTGGTGGGCATCACCGGCAGCGTGGGCAAGACCACCTGTAAGGATATGGCGGCCTCCGTCCTGTCCGCCCGCTTCCGGGTGCTGAAAACCGACGGCAACTTTAACAACAATATCGGCGTCCCCAAAACCCTGTTCCGGCTGGATAGCAGCCACGAAATCGCCGTCATTGAGATGGGGATGAACCACCCCGGGGAAATCGACTACCTGACGAACATCGTCAACCCGGATGTGGCCGTCATCACCAACATCGGCGACGCCCATATTGAGAACCTCGGCTCCCGGGAGAACACCCTGAAGGCCAAGAGCGAAATTTTCAATGGCATGAACGGCAAGGGGGTGGCTGTGCTGAACGGAGACGACCCCCTCCTCTCCACCCTCTCCGGTAAGCTGGAGCAGCAGATCCTCTGGTACGGCTGGGACAGCCGGTGCGACTTCGGCTACGCCGACCTGGACGAGGGGTTTGATGACCATGTGGTGATGGACGTGCGCTCTCCTCAGGGCCAGTGGCGGCAGGCCATCCCCGGCCTTGGCTCCCACATGATTTATCCCGCCCTGGCCGCTGTGGCTGTGGGCAGCTGGTTCGGCATGACCACGGAGGAGATTCACCGGGGCATCCTGAACTTCGTCCCCACTAAAATGCGGATGGACCGGGTATCCCTCCCCGGCGGCGTCACCGTGCTGAACGACACCTACAACGCCAACCCCCAGTCCATGCGCTCGGCGGTAGAGGTGCTGAGCAAGACCTCCGGCAGCTACAAGGTGGCCGTCCTGGGGGATATGCTGGAGCTGGGGGAGCTTGGCCCCGCCCTCCACGAGAGCGTGGGCCGCTTCGTGGGCCAATGCGGCATCGACTGCCTGCTGGCCGTGGGCGACCTGGCGGAGTATATCTACAACGGCGCCATGGCGGCAGGCATTGCGGAGTGCTACACCCGCCCCAACAAGGAGGAGGCCAAGGTGGTGCTGGAGCATATCCTCCGCCCCGGCTGCACCATCCTGTGCAAGGCCAGCCGGGGAATGCGGCTGGAGGAGCTGGTGGACTATATCGAGACACTGGCCGCCAGCAAGTTCTGTGAAACGTAACTATAACCGTAACCTGAACTCTCCCTATCGGTACACTGCGGCGCGTGCCGCGGTGTACCTGACTGTAGACCATGATTGACATTTCTGTAAACAACCTGACAAAATCCTTCACTGTGGGCGAGGACGTGCTTCGGGGGCTGACCTTCCACGTCAGCTCCGGCGAACGGGTGGGCCTGCTGGGCAAAAACGGCTGCGGCAAGACCACGCTGTTCAAAATCCTCACCGGTGAGTACGACTATGACGAAGGGGACGTGTTTCTCGCCCCCGGCAAGCGGATGGGGCTGATTTCTCAGATACCGGTATATCCTGTCGAATACACGGTGGACGACGTATTGGACACTGCCTTCGCCCGCGTCCACAAAATGGAGCGGGAGATGGAGGCCCTCACCGCCAAAATGGCCGCCGGGGATTCCTCCAAAGAGACCTTGCAGCGCTATGACAGCCTTTCCGCCGCCTTCCAGCTGGCGGGGGGCTACGATTTGGACGTGCAAATCGGCAAGGTAGCCAACGGTCTGGGCATCTCCCCCGCCATGCGGCGGCAGTTCTTTGCCCAGCTCTCCGGCGGGGAGAAGACCCGGGTGAACCTGGGCCGCCTCATCCTGGAGGACACGGACATCCTGCTCCTGGATGAGCCCACCAATCACCTGGATCTGCACGCCGTGGAGTGGCTGGAGGGCTATCTGGACAGCTTCAAGGGCACCGTCCTGGCCATCTCCCACGACCGGTACTTTTTAGACCGGGTGGTGCAGCGCATCGTGGAGATTCAGGACGGCAAAGCGGCGTTTTACTCCGGCAACTACTCCTTCTATGTGGAGGAGAAGGAGCGCCGCTATCAGGAGCAGCTTCGCCAGTACGAGAAGGAGCAGGCCAAGGTGGCCCAGCTCACTGAGGCGGCGGAGAAGATGAAGCTCTGGGCCTTTCTGGGCAATGACAAGCTGTATAAGCGGGCCTTCTCCATGGAGAAGCGGATGGAAAAGCTGCAAACCGTGGCGAAGCCGGTGGGCAAGGAGCGGGCCATGACCATGGGCTTCACCTCCCTGGACTTCCAGGGGGACGAGGTGTTCACCGTGGACGGCCTGAAAAAGTCCTACGATGGCCGCACCCTCTTTGACCATATCAGCCTCACCGTCACCGGCGGGGAGCGCATCGCCCTTTTGGGGGATAACGGCACCGGCAAGACCACTTTCCTGAAGCTCCTTTTGGGGGAGGAAGCGCCGGACAGCGGCTATATCCACTTTGGCCCCGCCGTCCGCCCCGGCTATCTGCCCCAAATCGTCCGGTTCGACCACATGGAGCGCTCCCTGGTGGACACCATGCTCTACGAGCAGAACTGCACCCCCCAGGAAGCCCGGGATCGGCTGGGGGCCTTCCACTTCCGGGGGGAAGACGTGTTCAAACCCGTCTCCGCCCTGTCCGGCGGGGAGCTGAGCCGACTGAAGCTGTGCCTGCTGATGGACGAGCGCATCAACCTGCTGATTCTGGACGAGCCCACCAACCATCTGGACATCGCCAGCCGGGAGTGGATTGAGTCCGCCGTGGCGGATTTCGACGGGGCGCTGCTCTTCGTCAGCCACGACCGTTACTTTATCAAGAAATTTGCCAGCCGCATCTGGACGCTGGAGGACGGGAGGATTACCGACTTCCGGGGAGACTACGAGGGCTGGCTTGCCAAAAAGGCCCGCGACCTGGAGCTGCGGGAGGTTCTGAAACCGGAGCCGAAGAAGCCCAAAAAGGAGAAGCCCAAGCAGCCCGGCGGCACCAAGATGGCGGCGAAAAAGCTGGCCCAGCTGGAGCGGGAAATCGCCGCCGCCGAGCAGGCCGGGGCCGACCTGGAGGCCGAGATGGCGGAGTGCGCCACCGATTATGAGAAGCTGACCGACCTCTCCGCCCAAAAGGAGGCCCAGGAGGAGCAGCTGGCCGCGCTGTACGAGGCGTGGGAGGCGCTGTCTCTCCAGTTGGAGGGCGAAGCATGAAAAAACGACTGCCTGCAATTTGCACCGCCGCGCTGGGCGCGGTGTGCCTGGTGGCGGGCATTGGGGTGTTTGCCGCAGGAGGCAGGCCCATGCTCTTTGGGGCGCTGGCGCTGGCCGGGGCAGGCTGCGTGCTGCTGGTGCTGGCCCTGTCCTTCCGCTTTGGCGGGAAGACAGGGCGGCGGCTCCGCCGGGGGCTGCTCGGCGTAGTGGCTGCCGGGGTGCTGGCCTTTGGGGCGCTGGAGGGCGTGGTGCTCTGCGGCGCACAAAGCACCCTGTCCGACGCCGAGCCGGACGCCGTGGTGATTCTGGGAGCCGCCGTCTGGGACGGGGAGCCCTCCCCGGTACTGAAACGGCGGATTTCCGCCGGAGCGGCGTGGCTGGCGGAGCACCCCGACGTGCCGGTGGTAGTCACCGGCGGGGTGGACACCGGCGAGACCGTGTCCGAGGCAGCAGTGATGGCCGCCGCGCTGGAGGATTACGGCATCGACCCTGACCGTATCTATTTGGAAGAACAAGCCACCAACACATTGGAGAACCTGACCTGCTCCATCGCGCTGCTGGAGGAGGCGGGGCTGCCCGCCGAGCAGCTTCTGGTGGTGTCCAGCGCGCCCCACCTGGCGCGGGTGCGGCTGCTGGCCGGGCGCTGCGGGGTCAACGCGGACTGCCTGGCGGCCAGCGTCCCCGGCGGGATAGCATATCGCGCCTATCTCTATCTGCGGGAGGCTGCCGCCCTGGTGAAGAGCTTCTTTGTGGATTTTCCATTGAGCAGCTAGTAGCTGTCAGCTGTTAGCTATTAGCTGTTAGTCACCTCTCAGTCAGCTTCGCTGACAGCTCCCCTTTCAGGGCAATGTCATCAACTTTAAAATTTATTTTCGTTTTTCTAAAGAAAAATGCGTTTCCGCACTGAAAATCAGATTAGCACGACCAAAGGAAAAGCAGAATGTTACCCAG
>JAJQEV010000026.1 GCA_021201475.1 Clostridiales bacterium | reverse complement strand
CTGGATGCTGATGCCTGTCCAAGAATGATATTTCCTTTGTACATAGATTATATCATCGTGTCCAATTTTTGCACCCCCGTGTCCAGTTTTAGTTTACCACTTCAATTATTGGAGGGAATAACGCCTGCTAAGGCCACAAATTGTTGCCTAAAGCCAATATGAACGGGTAGTTCGTATAAAATCGTTGGCTACAAAACGACTACAAAATTCGTAAAGACGCTGTAAAAAGCCTGGAATACGTGGATTATTTGGAAAAAACGAATTAGAAGTGCATCTTATCGCCCTAAATCAAGGCCTGAAACTAGACGGGGTGCAGTTCGCAGTCTGTTCCGGTGGGATTCTTTCCTATTGTCAAACCTTCCAAAACCGCCTATAATAAGTGCATACACATATTTTCAGCAAAGGAGCGTTCTTATGTTGCACAACGTCCGTCAACAGCAGAAGCGGGAGGAGAAGCGCATCCGCCAGGCGGAAAAGGCGCTGAAAAGCCGCAGGCTGGGCATCTACCTTCACATTCCCTTTTGCAAGAGTAAGTGCGCCTACTGCGACTTTTACTCCCTCCCCGCCGGCGATAAGCGGATGGACGCCTATCTGGAGGCCCTCTGCGCCCACATCACCGAATCCGCCCCCTACCTTCGGGGCTTCACCATTGACAGCGTCTACATCGGCGGCGGCACCCCCTCCTACTGGGGGGAGAAGCGGCTGAAAGCCCTCCTGAAGGTGGTGCGGAAGGAGCTGGCCCCCGCCAATGACTGCGAGTATACCCTGGAGTGCAACCCCGACTCCGTCACCCTGAAGCTGCTGAAAACGGTGCGCGACCTGGGGGTGAACCGCATCTCCCTGGGGGTGCAGTCCGCCCGGGAGGAGGAATTGAAGGCGGTGGGGCGACCCCACACCTTCGCCCAGGCCCGGGAGGCGGTGGCCCTCATCCGCAAGGCGAAGCTGGACAATCTGAACCTGGATTTGATTTACGGCCTGCCGGGGCAGACTATGGAGACCTGGCAGGAGAGCGTGGAGGCGGTGCTGGCGCTGAAGCCGGAGCATCTGTCCCTCTACGGCCTCCAGGTGGAGGAGGGAACCCCCCTGTACCAGCGGCGGGGTAGCCTGGACCTGGCGGACGACGACGCCCTGGCCGACCGGTACCTGTGGGCGGTGAACCGGCTGGCTCAGGCGGGGTATGACCAATATGAAATCTCCAACTTCGCCAGGCCCGGCCGGGCGTCCCGCCACAATTTGAAATACTGGACCCTCCAGGAGTATGTGGGCTTCGGCCCAGGGGCCCACTCTGACTTCGGCGGGCGGCGGTACAGCTACGTCCGGGACGTGAACGCCTACATCGAGGGCGTCCTCCACGGCGGCACACTGCTGGACCAGGATGACCAAATCCCGCCTCAGGAGCGGAGCGCGGAGTACCTGATGCTGGGGATGCGCACGGTGCATGGCATCTCCGGCCAGGAGTACCGCAACACCTACCGGATGCACTTCGCCCCGGTGGAGGAGAAGCTGCGCTCCTTCGCAGCCCAGGGCTGGGCGGTGGAGGAGGAGGGCCGGTGGCACTTCACCCCGGAGGGCTTCCTGCTGTCCAACCAGCTCATCGGCCTGCTGCTGGAGGTGCGGGAGGCCGCCACGCTGGAGCAGGTGCTGGGGAAACAGTGAGCTTCCACCGAATAACGGCGATTGAGAGGGAGCCTTGGATAGGGCGGCCCGGGCGGAAGCCGGCATCTGCTTCCCTTTCCGGCGCAACGCGGCACCGCTGCCGCGTTGCGTCACTTATGCCCTTTCAGGGGAAGGCCGCCAATCGGGCAAAAGCGTTTTCCTTCATTCCGTTGGCTGATTCACCACCCCGGCGAAGAGGATGGTATCCGAGTCGCTGGTGATGACGAAGAGGAAGGGACGGTCCAGCACGAAGTCAATCTCCTCCAGCGGCTCCACCAGGGCGGCCCCATCGGCGGCGAACACGGTGTAGGCGGCGGCCTCCACCCCCTCCTCGTCCACGATGACCCGGGCGGCGTGGGTGGCGGTGGTGAGGACGGCGGCCACATCGCTGAGGGGGGAGAAGTCGGCCACGTCGGCGTCAAACACGTCCGTCACCCCCAGGGCCTCCAAACCGTCCTGCAAATTCAGGTCGGCGGACACGTCGAACTTGGGCAGGGACAGGTTCACCTGGCAGTAGTCACAGCCCTCCCACTCCCATTCGGCTTCGATCATCTCCATCACCTGGCTGTCGGTCAGCAGGCTGCTGACCTCCACCCCCTCGTCGGGGAGGATGAGCCACATTCCGCCGCTGTTCATCAGGCTGCGGTAGACCGCGCCGAACTGGTCGCCCCGGTAGTAGTTTGTCTCATCGGACTGGTGCATAAAGGTGCAGGTCAGGTCGCCGTTGGGGGCGTGGAAGGTTTCCTCTGTGTTGTTGTCCTCCCAGAACTCGTCCGCCCAGGCGGCCTTGTAGTAGATGGTGGTGGCCAGGGCCATGATGGTGTACTCGCTCAGCTCCACGCCGCTGGCCTGCTCCTCCAGCAGGCCGCCGGTCTGCTCGTTCAGCCAGCTTTGGAGGGCCTGGTTTACCTCGTCTGACCCCATGCGGCCCCGGTAGGTGGAGGCGTAGTAGTACTCCGCCAGGGCGTCCAGGGTGTCCTGCTGATAGGTCAGGCTGTCGCTGAGCCACAGGGAGCTGGCCAGGAGGCTGGTGACGGCGCCGTCGTCACAGTAGTTCCCCCGCCACAGGGCGTTGGCCTGGGTGCGGAGGGTCTCCACGCTGTCCGCCCCCAGCAGGTTCAGGATTTGGGCCTGGCTGTTCCCGCCGGTGGTCTCCGCCAGCATGGCCAGGGCCAGGTAGATGTTCAGGGGGGAGTAGGCGGCGTTCTCCCCGTTCTCGCTGACGAGGAACTGGGCCATGGTGGCAGAGACGAAGTCGTTATAGTCCTCCGGGTAGTCCTCCAGGTAGGAGCGCCGCTCCTGGGTCACCGCCCACCAGGCGTCATAGGCGTCCTCGTCCCAATTCTCCTCATCGGGGTAGGGGGCCGTCTCCGGGTACTGGGCCTCCGCCAGGAGGGAGACGGCGTCGGCGCTGCCTCCCGAGGAGGTATTCTCCCCGCCGACAGTGCTGCCGGACGGGTCAACGGTGCTGTCGCCATTGCAGGCGGCCAAGGTCAGCGTCATGGCGATGGCCAGGGTCAGTGCGATAAGCTGCTTCATAAGAATTACTCCCTTCGTACTTGTCGTCGGCGCGGCTGCGCCTGGGTGTGGGGGTGCGTTCACCTATGTTGACGCAAAAGGGAGGGGTGCGGTTGCAGGTCGGAGGGAAAAGTTTCCGGTTTTATTTGCGTGGGGTTTGCCCGACCGGGGGAGGTTCAACTCCTTCAGCAGGGTGCGGAGGTGCTGTCGGCGTTTCTCGCTTTGACATCTTCCAGCGTGCGCCGCAGTTCTTCCTTGACCGATGCGGCAAAATCGCACATCTGCCGGGAAACCCTGTGGTCGGCGGAATGAAGCGCGTAGTTCCGATACTCCCGTATCAGGCTGACATCCTCCCAGATGGAGTCGTTGATGATTTCCAACCCCTTCAGGATGTTCACTGAAAGGGCAACCCGTTCTTTCCGGCGGGCAGTAAGCTGCTTCGGGCTGAAGCTGTTTCCAGTCTGCAAGGACAGCTCCAGGATGATGTCTTCCGTCTCCTCGTAATCCTGCAAAAACTGTTTAAAGCTGCCGGGAGTGTTGTCAGCGCCGTCTATGCGCGCCTTATACCGCTCGCTGATGCGCTGAATCTTGTCCGGGTCCACCACCCGGAGAATGAAGTACATGATGCCCAGGATGGTAGCGAAGGTACACCACATGGTTTCATCCCACAGGAAGCGATACACCGTGTCCGGCAGAAGGGTATTGTCCGCGCCGTACAGCAGGATGAACCAGTTGGCCAGCAGGCTGATGATGGTCAGCAGGGAGAGAAGGATTGCACCCCGATTATAGTTCCGCTTTAGGAGATGGATGGGGTCATCCAGCGTCTCATCCTCCTCCCCATTGCGCTGGAGCTGGTTTAAGAAGAAAATGTAGCCGGTGAGCGTGATGCCGTACAATCCCGCCACCACTGACGCACTGGTGGAGGCCACATAATAGAGGGAGTTCTCACTGACGGTCAGCAGCATTTTCTTGCAGTCCCAGAGGATAAAGATATGGGGCACAACTGCAAGCAAAATCATTGCTACCGTAAGAACCCGCTTAGAAACAGACCGGAACATCTGCTTTTTTGACGGACGGCGGATGATTCTGCGGCCATCGTCTCTATCGCCTTGTTTCACACCGAATCACACTCCTTCAACGCCACAGCAAAGCGGGCAGGTTGGTTCAGGCCCGCTTATGGGCATCCATAACGGTTATACTTCCTTTTTCCGGGCGACAGCCCACGCTCTTTCATGCTTGCCGCCCCTTCCGCTCCTCCGCCTGCCTGCGCAGACGCTCCTGCTCCACCACCCGTTCCATGCCGTGGGGTACCCGCTCCCCCTCCTGCCAGTACTGGAGCAGGGACAGGGCCTCCACCTGCTCCGCCTGCTCCGGCAGGTCGGCCACCGTGGCCACGCATCGGTTGATTTTAACCCCCTCCGCCGCGAAGCGGGCCTCAAAGTCGGTCATAATCACGTTCGGGTCGTCCCGGTGCAGGTCGTTTGTCACCTGGCTCAGGGCGTACCCCGCCAGGGGGAACTGGGTCAGGGAGAAGTCGAACAGGGGACGGTTGTCCGTCTTGAAGTGTATCTCCGCCCCGGGCTTCAGGAAGGCCCGGTAGCCGGTCAGGAAGTCCGCATAGGTCAGGCGGCGTTTGGCGTGCTTCCTGCTGGGCCAGGGGTCGGGGAAGTTGATATAGAGGAGGTCTACCTCCTCCGGGGCAAACATCTCCCCCAGCCGGGCGGCGTCGTCACAGACGAACTGCACGTTGGTCACCCCTTCCGCCAGGGCCTTTTCCATCCCCATCACCAGGGCGTCCGCCACCCGCTCCACCGCCACAAACAGCACCTGGGGGTGGCGCTTCGCCGTCTCCACCGTGAAGGTACCCTTGCCGCAGCCGATTTCCAGCCGAAGCGCCTCCGCCCCAGGCAGGGCGGCGCGCCACTGCCCCCGCCAGGCGTAGGGGTTTTCCTCCAGCAGCGAGGCGGCCCGCTCCATGCGGGGGCCGAGGTTCTTTTTCTTTCTCATTCTCATGGCAGATGCCCTCCGTTTTGCTCCAGTCGATACAGGAGCATTGTAGCACGATTCGGCACCGGGGTCAAGATTGGTCTTGCTTTTTTCCGCCCGACTGTGTATAATAAAAGTTGCCTGTCGGGGTGTTGCGCAGTTGGTAGCGCGCCTGCTTTGGGAGCAGGAGGCCCGGGGTTCGAGTCCCCGCACTCCGACCATATAGACCAAACGCCCCCCGCCAAAGGATTTGGCGGGGGGCGTTCTTGTGTTGCGCTGACAGATGTGGGGGTGCGGCTATTTTTGCGTGGGTGGTTCCTGACCGATTTCCCGCTGCTCCAGCCTGGTCTGCTGGCAGGAGCGAACCTCGCCTGGAATCTGCGTCGCGCCCCAGTCGTTGATGATTTCCAATGCGGGAATCAACTTCCGGCACGAGTCGGACAGGGAGTACTCCACATGGGGCGGGATTTGGTTCAGCTCCTTCCGGATGACCAGCCCGTGCTCCTCCAGCGCTCTCAGGCAGCGGGTCAGCATGATATTGGTGATGCCGTCCAGCCGCCTGCGCAGCTCGTTGTAGCGCATACTTTCCACGGCGGAAAGCTCCCAGATGATTGGGAGCCGCCATTTTCCGCCAATGATTTCCAGCGCCACGATGACTGGGCATTTCTCCTGAAATGCTGGTTCCGAAGCGTTCGTTTTCTGCTCTGCCATAGTTCCCTCCAGGGCACAAAAATGTGCGTACTTGCTTTTATGTGTTCATCTGATTATACTTACTATAATCAGTTCCCACCCAGCTGTCAAGCGGAATCCTTCCATGTTCGACAGCCCAAAGGGAGCATACAAGGAGAAATGTATATGAACTTCTATGAATTGAGCAAGGCCCGCTGCTCCATCCGCAGGTTCAGGCCGGAGCACATCAGTCAGGAGGATTTGGATTACATCCTGCAATGCGGCCGAACCGCGCCAACGGCGGTCAACTATCAGCCGCAGCGCATCCTCGTGCTGAATACGGACGAGGACTGCGCCAGGCTGAAGCGCTGCGGCGCATCGCAGAGCCATGCGCCGACGGCGCTGCTGGTCTGCTACGACACGCAATCGGCGTGGGTTCGCCCAATAGACGGCAAGTGCAGCGGCGAGATTGACGCCGCCATCGTCCAGACGCAAATGATGCTGGCCGCTGCGGAAATCGGCGTCGGCTCTGTATGGGTGATGTCCTTCGACCCGGTAAAGACCCGCGAAGCGCTGAACCTGCCGGAAACCTATGTGCCGGTCTCCTTCCTGATGCTGGGATACCCTGCCGAAGACGCGGCGCCCGCGCCGATGCACAGGGAGCGGCTTCCGGAAGGCGACACCGTCTTTTATCACACCTTCTGAGCGGAAAAGGCCCAGGATAGCTGCCGACCTCAGGAAACAGTCTCCACAGCGATTTCCAGGAGAGGCGCTATGCTGAAGCCGATGCCTCTGCCCGAATAACCAGAGCCGCCCTGCGGAAACTCCGCAGGGCGGCTTAACACGCTGTGAAATTCTGCCGTTAGTGGAACCCCTGAACAAATGCACTTCGGCGCCTTGCGGTAAATCGCCTGACGGCGCTCCTGATCCTGCGTTTTTGCGCCTTTTTGTGAAGCACAGGCCAACAGGGAGGAGCGAAGCTCCGGAAGTGCCGCTTGACGGCGATGGCCAATTCCTCTTATGCGCGAATGCAGGGAGCAATGGCCGTAGGCCATGCGAGTCGCAGACGCAAATTTCCTCGCAATCCGCTCTCGTCCATTTATTCAGCGGTTCCTTAGAACTCCGCGTTGCCCACCGTCCGGGGATGGGGCAGCACGTCCCGGATGTTGGATACACCGGTCAGGTACATGACCATCCGCTCAAAGCCCAGGCCGAACCCGGCGTGGCGGCAGCTGCCGTAGCGCCGCAGGTCGCAGTAGTAGCGGTAATCCTCCGGATTCATCCCCAGCTCGGCGATGCGGGCCTCCAGCACGTCCAGCCGCTCCTCGCGCTGGGAGCCGCCGATGATTTCCCCGATGCCGGGCACCAGGCAGTCTGCCGCGGCCACCGTCCTGCCGTCCTCGTTCTGGCGCATATAGAAGGCCTTGATGTCCCTGGGATAGTCGGTGACGAACACCGGCTTTTGGAAATACTCCTCCGTCAGGTACCGCTCATGCTCCGTCTGTAGGTCGCAGCCCCAGGACACGGGATAGTCGAATTTGTGCCCGGACTTTTGCAGGATGTCCACCGCCTCGGTGTAGGTCACGCGGCCAAAGTCGCTGTCCGCCACATGGAGGAGCCGCTCCTTCAGCCCCTTGTCCACAAAGCTGTTGAAGAAGTTCATCTCGTCCGGGCACTTCTCCAGGACGAAGCGGATGATATACTTAATCATGTCCTCCGCCAGGTCCATATCGTCCTCCAGGTCAGCGAAGGCAATCTCCGGCTCGATCATCCAGAACTCGGCAGCGTGGCGCTGAGTGTTGGAGTTCTCCGCCCGAAAGGTGGGGCCGAAGGTGTACACCTTGCCGAAGGCCATGGCGAAGTTCTCACAGTTCAGCTGACCGGAGACGGTCAGGCTGGTGGCCTTGCCGAAGAAGTCCTGGCTGTAATCCACCGTGCCGTCCGGATTCCGGGGCGGGTTCTGGGCGTCCAGAGTAGTAACCCGGAACATCTCCCCCGCGCCCTCGCAGTCGGAGGCGGTGATGATGGGGGTGTGGACGTAGACGAAGCCCTGGTCCTGGAAGAAGCAGTGGATGGCGTGGGCCGCCACCGACCGCACCCGGAACACGGCGGAGAACAGGTTCGTCCTGGGCCGGAGGTGCTGGATGGTGCGGAGGTACTCGGTAGTGTGCCGCTTCTTTTGCAGCGGGTAGTCCGGCGTGGAGGCGCCCTCCACGGTGATTTCCGCGGCCTTCAGCTCAAAGGGCTGTTTGGCCTCCGGAGTCAGGGTCACCACCCCCCGGACAATCAGGGCAGCGCCCACGTTCTGCCTGGCGATTTCATCATAGTTTCCCAGCGTGGCCTTGTCCATCACCACCTGGAGGGGCTGGAAGTGGGAGCCGTCGTTCAGGGCAATGAAGCCGAAGGTTTTCATATTGCGGAGCGACCGCACCCATCCGGCCACGGTGACGGTCTGACCGGCAAAGGCGTTGGGGCTGGCAAAGATGGAAGCAATGGTTGTGCGTTTCACAGGGAATCCCCCTTCTCTATTCCTGCGGGCGGCGGGCCGCCCTGTACAGTCTGACCCTATTTTACTACAGAAGAACCGGTTTTACAAGGGAAAATGCGGCGGCTTTGCGAAGTGGAAGGTGGTTTCTCCGTTTCACCGGCTGGCCGCCAGGCCAGACTGAGGGGTTTCTTTGGTACATTTGACCGAAAACTTGATTTCCGTGGCCCTGAAAGGAAAGAGTTTACACCGGTTTTCTTTCGTGGTACAATACACCAGAAGAGAAAGGGGGACACCCCATGCAAAAAACCGAATTGTTAAACCGCCTGGCCGCTTCCCCGGAGGAGCGGCTGCTGCTGGGCAAGGCGCTGGACCAGCTCCGCTTCGCCGGGCAGCGGAGCGTCCCCACCCACACTCCGTTCCTCTCCCCGGCGGAGCGGGCGGCGGTGGAGCGGCTCATCGCCGCCGAGGGCTACCCCGCCCATGTGTTCCTCGGCGGCTACCCGGAGGCGGAGCGGCGGGTCTGCGTCTTTCTGCCGGACTGGATGGAGCCGGAGGACGCGGACCCTGCCGACTACCTCTCCGCCCTCCGGGCCGTCTGGCACGGGCCGGAGGCCCTGACCCATCGGGACTTCCTGGGCGCCCTCATGGGCATGGGGGTGAAGCGGGAGACGGTGGGGGATATTCTGGTGGGCAAGGGCAGCTGCGACCTGCTGCTCCTGCCGGAAATCGTCCCCTTCGCCTTGCAAAACCTGACCTCCGCAGGCCGGGCCAGGCTGACCCTTTCCCCGCTGCCCCTGGAGGAGGTGACTCCGCCGGTGGGCGAGGTGAAGGTGATTCACGCCACCGTCTCCTCCCTGCGGCTGGACGCGGTGGCGGCGGCGGGCTTCTCCACCAGCCGCTCCAAGCTGGCGGAGGCCATCAGCGCCGGGCGGGTGGCCCTGAACTGGCGGGAAGTGACCCGGCCGGACGCCCCGGTGGCCCAGGGGGACGTGGTTTCCTGCCGTGGGCTGGGGAAGTGCCGCATCACGGAGGTGGGCGGCCAGACCCGGAAGGGCCGCACCGCCGTCACCCTGGAGCGATACCTCTGACCGTTTTGCGAGAAAGGACAGACTATGATAACACAGGAAAAAATTGACCGCATCAACGCCCTGGCCCGGAAGGCAAAGACACCGGAGGGCCTGACCGCAGCGGAGAAGGCCGAGCAGGCCGCCCTGCGGCAGGAGTACGTCGCCGCCGTCCGAACCTCCCTCCGGGGGCAGCTGGACAACACCTATGTGGTGGACGCCCAGGGCAACAAGGTTTCCGTCCGGGAGGCCAACCGCCAGGCCAAGGAACAAGGCAAGCCCGGCGTCAAAATCAAACTGAAATGAGGGAAGCCATCCATGAGCTATGAATCCACCCTGGCCTACATCCACCAGGTCAGCTGGCGGGGGCAGAAGCCGGGGCTGAGCCGCACCCGCGACCTGCTCTCTGCCCTGGGCAGCCCGGAGCGGCAGCTCCGCTTTGTCCACATCGCAGGCACCAACGGCAAGGGCAGTACGGCGGCCTGTTTGGCCTCCATCTTGCAGGCGGCAGGCTACCGGGTGGGGCTGTACACCTCCCCCTTCCTGAACCGGTTCAATGAGCGCGTTCAGGTGAACGGCGTCCCCATTTCCGACGGGGATTTGGAGCAGGTGGTGGACGAGATACGCCCCCACGCCGACGCCATGGCCGACGCCCCCACGGAGTTTGAGCTGATTACCGCCCTGGGCTTCCTGTACTTCGCCCGGCAAAAGTGCGACATCGTGGTGCTGGAGGTGGGGCTGGGGGGCGAACTGGACTCCACCAACGTTATCCCCGCCCCGGAGTGCGCCGTTATCACCGCCCTGGGCATGGATCATGTGCGGGAGCTGGGCCCCACCCTGGCGGACATCGCCCAGGCCAAGGCGGGCATCATCAAGCCGGGCACCACGGTGGTCTCCTACGGCGGCGCGCCGGAGGCGGACGAAGTGATCGCCGCCAAATGCCGGGAGACGGGCTGCCCCCTGATTGCCGCCCCCTTCCAGAGCCTGACGGTACGCAGCACCGACCTGGAGGGCTGCCGCTTTGACTTTGACGGCCTGCAAGACCTGACCATCCCCCTGCTGGGGGCCTACCAGCCCAAAAACGCGGCGGTGGCCGTCACCGCCGCCCGGGTGCTGACGCAGCGGGGCTGGCAAATCACCGACGAGGCCATCCGCCGGGGGCTGGCCTCCGTCTCCTGGCCGGGGCGGTTCGAGCTGCTGAGCCGCAGCCCCATGCTGATTCTGGACGGCAGCCACAACCCACACGGAATGCGGGCCACGGTGGACAGCCTGCGGGCAGTGTTTCCGGGGGAGAAGTTCGTCTTTCTCCTCTCCGTCATGGCGGACAAGGACTATCCCGCCATGCTGGACTTGCTGGCCCCTCTGGCGAAGGAATTTTTCACCGTGACGGCCAACACGCCCCGGGCCCTGGACGCCCAGGTCCTGGCGGAGGCCTGCCGGGCCAGAGGTGTTCCCGCCACCGCCTGCGGCGCCATCCCTCAGGGGCTGGCGGCGGCGCTGGAGGCTGGACGGGGCGGCGTCACCGTGGCGTTGGGGACGCTGTACTTCTCCGGCGACGTGCGGCAGGCGTTCCTGGCCGGACAATTTGGACAATGAAAACAGCGGTGAAACCGGTTCGGTTTCACCGCTGTGTGTTTTTTTAACGCTCCTCTTTTTCTTCCTGCTCCTGCTGCTCCTTGCCGCTTCGCACCCGCTGAACGAGGAACACCAGCGCCGCCGCGCATAGCGCCCCCAGCAGCATCATGGTACACAGCCCGCAGACCAGCACCGCCAGAATCTGCACAAAGTATCCCGGGAGGAACTGGGCCGCCATGCTCAGCCCAATCAGCACCACCAGGCAGATGGGGATCCACTTGCTCCGCTTTTTGCTTTGCAGCACGAGCCACAGGCCCAGGGCAAAGAACAGCACGTCCACGGCGATGACCGGGACGGACATCCCCTGCCCAAACCATTCTCTAAAAATGTCAAACATACCGGTTCACCACCTGGAGATTTGTTTTTATTAGGATAGCATACATTTGCAAAGAAAGCAAGTGTCTGCGCAAACTTTCCAGGCGATGGGCGCAAAATCGTTCAGAAGCTCCTCACAACACGCCGCTGGCGTGGCGGCAGACGTGGCAGCACAGGTTCACGCAGCAGGGCATTTGGGCGATGTGGGTGGGGTGGGGAATGATGCTGACGGCCAGGGCCGTCACGTTGCCCCCCAGCCCCTGTGGGCCGATGCCCAGCCGGTTCACCCGCTCCAGGATGCGCCCCTCCATCTCCGCATAGTAGGGGTCGCTGTTATGCTCGTTCAGGGGGCGGAGGAGGGCGCGTTTTGCCAGAATGCCCGCCATCTCCGCGTTGCCGCCCAGGCCCACGCCTACCACCACCGGGGGGCAGGGGTTGGAGCCTGCGTCGGACACCGCCTGGACGATGGCGTCCTCCACCTGCTGCTGGGTGCAGGAGGGCTTCAGCATTTGCAGGGAGGTCATATTCTCGCTGCCCGCCCCCTTGGGGGCCACGGTGATGCTGCACCGGTCGCCCTCCACCAGCCGGAGGTGGAGGATGGCGGGGGTGTTGTCCTCGGTGTTCACCCGGCGGAGGGGGTCGGAGACGGTGCTTTTCCGCAGGTAGCCCTCGGTGTAGCCCTGGGCCACCCCCTCGTTCACCGCGTCGCTGAGGAGGCCGCCGGTGACATGGCAGTCCTGCCCCAAATCCACGAACACGATGGCCATACCGGTATCCTGGCAGATAGGCAGGCGGCGCTCCCCGGCGAAGGTGAAGTTCTCCACGATGTCCCCCAGGATGCCCTGGCCCACCGGGGAGGTCTCCGCCTGGCAGGCGGCGCAGATGATCTCCCGCACGTCGCCGGGCAGGTTGCAGTTGGCCTCGATGCATAGGTCCCGCACCAGGCGGACAATGTCCGCATACAAAATCTCTCTCATAGTCCCCACATCCTCCTCACAGCTTCACCATGACCGGCTTGCGCTGGACATAATAGGTCACATACCGGAAGCCGCAGTCCCGCAGCAGGTCATAGGCCCGCTGGATGCCCAACCCCACATGGTCCCGGTGGTGGGCGTCCGCCCCTACCGTCACCAGCTTGCCTCCGGCCTCCCGCCAGGCGGGCAGCAGGGCGCGGTAGTCCTCCAGGCTGTCCCGCCCCCGGTTGGTGTTCACCTCCAGGGCCTTGCCCGCCTCCGCGTTGCGGCGGAGCAGGGCGCGGCACGCCTCCCAGTAGTCGGAGAGGCCCGTCTGCACCCCGTCCCTGTCCCGGATGTACCGCAGCGGGTAGAGGATGTGGCCCAAGGTGTCATAGTTCCCCCAGCGGGCCAGGGCCAGCATGGAGGCGAAATAATCCTCCAGGTAGGGCCGGGCCAGCTCCGGGTGGGTCTGATAGTCCACCAAGGCGAGATCCTGCCCCGCCATGGCCAGGGAGGCGTTGTGGATGGAGCCGATGACGCAGTCCAGCCCCGGCTCCGCCAAAGCCCGCTCCGCCGCGCCGAAGTCCGCCGGGGCGTTGCCCAATTCCAATCCGTATAAAAGTTGGAAGGGATTCCCCTTTGGAATCACCTCCAGGGCCTCCTGATGGGCCTGACGGGCGGGGATCCAGTCGTAGGTGGGGCAGAACTGGTTCTTCTCATTGATGATGTCATAGTGGTCGGTGAAGCAAATCACGTCCAGGCCGAAGGCCATGGAGGCTTCCGCCATCTCCCGGCGGCTGCTGTGGCCATCAAAGGAGACGGTGGAGTGCATATGGGTGTCTAAGAGCAGCATAGGGGTCACTCCTTTTTTATCTGACCTGGTAAAAAACTCTAAAACTGGCACTGGAAACAAGGTCAGTTATCTGCTATGATACCTTCAAGCAGGAGGCAGGCAGGCCGCTGCCCCTGGCCATACTTTTCATTCAGAGAGGATAAACGCTATGAAAACCAACAATCGAGTATACCGCATCGCGCTGGTGGGGCTGTTCGCGGCGCTGAGCTATGTGGTCTTTACCTTCCTGCAAATCAAAATCACCCTGCCGGGGGGCGACGCCACCTCCATCCACCTAGGCAACGCCGTGGTGGTACTGGGCGCCCTGATTATGGGCGGGCCTCTGGGCGGCCTGGCGGGCGCCATCGGCATGAGCATTGGCGACCTGTTCGACCCGGTGTACATCACCCTGGTGCCGAAAACCTTCGTGCTGAAGCTGTGCATCGGTCTCATCACCGGCCTGGTGGCCCACAGGCTGGGGAAGCTGAACCAGCAGACCGACAGGAAGAAGATTTTCGCCTGGGCGCTGGCCGCCGCCATTGCGGGGCTGCTGTTCAACTGTGTCTTTGACCCGCTGGTGGGGTACTACTACAAGCTGTGGATCCTGGGCAAGCCCGCTGCGGAGTTGACCCTGGCCTGGAACATCGCCTCCACCAGCATCAACGCGGTGCTGTCCACCATCGTATCGGTGGCGGTGTACCTGGTGCTGCGTCCGGCCCTGGCCAAGGCGGGCATCATGCGGAAGATTTGGGGCGACCAGTTCACCGCCTGACAAAATCGCATAACACAGGAAAAGAGGGCAGCGCTACGCTGTCCTCTTTTATTGTACCGTGTTACGGCCCGGTTGTCAAAACAGTTTTTTCTTTTTCGCCTTGCCGCTGGACTTCCCCTGCATGGCGTCGTCAAAGGCCCGGAGGGCGTCCTTCTGGGCGGAGGTCAGGTTGGTGGGTACCTGCACGGTGACGGTGACGTACTGGTCGCCCCGTCCGGTGCGCTGGAGCCGGGGGATACCCTTGCCCCGCAGCCGGAAGGTGGTGCCGGTCTGGGTACCGGCGGGGAGGTCATACCTGACATTGCCGTCGATGGTGGGAATCTCAATGCTGGCCCCCAGGGTGGCGTCTACAAAGCTGACGGGGGCGCTGTACAACACATCGGCCCCGTCCCGCTCGAAGAAGGCGTGGGGCTGGACGTTGACGTGAATCAGCAGGTCGCCGGCGGGGCCGCCGTTGCGCCCGGCGTTGCCCTGGCCACGGCGGGAGATGGCCTGCCCGTCGTCAATACCGGCGGGAATCTTCACGGTGATCTTCTTGCGTTTGCGCACCATGCCCTTGCCCTTGCAGGACTGGCAGGGGGTATGGATGATTTTGCCCGTGCCGCCGCACTGGTTACAGGGCTGGGTGGAGGACATGACGCCGAAGGCCGTCCGCCGCTGGACGTTCACCACGCCCTGGCCGTGGCAGGTGGGGCAGGTCTCCGGCGAGGTGCCGGGGGCGCAGCCGCTGCCGCCGCAGGCGTCGCAGGTCTGCACCGGGGTAATCTCTACCTCCTTGTCGCAGCCGAAGGCGGCCTCCTCAAAGGTCAAATCCACCTGCACCCGCAGGTCGCTGCCCTGCTGGGGGGCGTTGGGCCTGGGCTGGCCGCCGAAGCCGCCGAAGCCACCGCCTCCGCCAAAGATGGTGGAGAAGATGTCGCCCATGTCGCCAAAGCCGTCGAAGCCCGCGCCGCCTCCGGTTCCGGCCCCGTAGTTGGGGTCCACTCCGGCGAAGCCGAATTGGTCATAGCGGGCCTTCTTCTCCTCATCGGAGAGCACCTCGTAGGCCTCCCCCACCTCCTTGAAGTGGGCCTCCGCCTCCTTATCGCCGGGGTTCATATCGGGGTGGTATCGCTTGGCCAGCTTCCGGTACGCCCGCTTGATTTCATCCTGGCTGGCGCTCTTGCTGACCCCTAATACCTCATAATAATCGCGTTTTTCTTCTGCCATTGCTACTCACTTCACTCCATACTGGATAGGCTTCCGGGAGGTGGGCGTTCCCCTGTAAACCTCACAGATGGGACGGGGCTTCCGCCCCGCCCCATAATTGCCGGTCACTTTGTTTGATTGGGCTTACTTATCGTCGTCCACGACCTCATAGTCGGCATCCTGATAGTCCTGATCATTGCCGCCGCCCTGGTTGGGGTCCTGATAGCTCTGGTAGCCTGCGCCGCCCTGAGCGCCGCCGTCCTGGGGCGCCTGCTGCTGGTACAGCTTGGCGGAGACGTCGTAGAAGGTCTTGGTCAGGTCGTCCACGGCGGCCTTGATGGCCTCGGTGTCGCTGCCCTTCAGGGCGTCCTGGAGCTTGCTCTTGCCGCTCTCGATGGCGGACTTGTCGGCGGCGTCCAGCTTATCGCCATTCTCGCTGAGGAACTGCTCGGCCTGATAGACCATCTGGTCGCCCTGGTTCCGGGTGTCGATGTCCTCCTTGCGCTTGGCGTCCTCGGCGGCGTACTGCTCGGCCTCCTGGACGGCCTTGTCGATGTCCTCCTTGGACAGGTTGGAGGAGGCGGTGATGGTGATGTGCTGCTCGTGGCCGGTGCCCTTATCCTGGGCGGAGACGTTCACGATGCCGTTGGCGTCAATGTCGAAGGTGACTTCGATTTGCGGCACGCCCCGGCGGGCGGGAGCGATGCCGTCCAGCTGGAACTTGCCCAGGGTCTTGTTGTCCCGTGCGAACTCACGCTCGCCCTGGAGGACGTGAACCTCTACGGAGGGCTGATTGTCCGCGGCGGTGGAGAACACCTGGCTCTTCTTCACGGGGATGGTGGTGTTCCGGTCAATCAGCTTGGTGAACACGCCGCCCAGGGTCTCAATGCCCAGGGACAGAGGGGTGACATCCAGCAGCAGCATACCCTTGACGTCGCCGCCCAGCACGCCGCCCTGAATGGCGGCGCCCACGGCCACGCACTCATCGGGGTTGATGCCCTTGAAGCCGTCCTTGCCGGTGATTTTCTTCACGGCTTCCTGGACAGCGGGGATACGGGAGGAGCCGCCCACCAGCAGGATCTTGTTCAGGTCGCTGGCCTTCAGGTCGGCGTCGCTGAGCGCCTGACGGACGGGGCCCATGGTGGCCTGCACCAGATGGTTGGTCAGCTCATTGAACTTGGCCCGGGTCAGGGTCACGTCCAGATGCTTGGGGCCGGTGGCGTCGGCGGTGATATAGGGCAGGTTGATGTTGGAGGTGGTAACGCCGGACAGCTCGATTTTGGCCTTCTCGGCGGCTTCCTTCAGCCGCTGCATGGCCACCTTGTCATTCGTCAGGTCGATGCCGTTCTCCCGCTTGAACTCGGAGGCCAGATAGTCCATGATGCACTTATCGAAGTCGTCGCCGCCCAGGTGGGTGTTGCCAGAGGTGGCCAGCACCTCGATAACGCCGTCGTCAATGTCCAGGATGGACACGTCGAAGGTGCCGCCGCCCAGGTCGTAGACCAGAACCTTCTGGGCCTCCTCCTTATCCACGCCGTAGGCCAGGGCCGCGGCGGTGGGCTCGTTGATGATACGCTTCACGTCCAGACCGGCGATTTTGCCGGCGTCCTTGGTGGCCTGACGCTGTGCGTCGTTGAAGTATGCGGGGACGGTGATGACCGCCTCAGTGACCTTCTCGCCCAGATAGGCCTCGGCGTCCGCCTTCAGCTTTTGCAGGATCATGGCGGAGATCTCCTGAGGGGTGTAGCGCTTGGAATCAATGCTCACCTTATACTCCTCGCCCATGTGGCGCTTGATGGAGGAGATGGTGCGGTCAGGGTTGGTGATGGCCTGACGCTTTGCCACCTGGCCCACCATACGCTCTCCGTCCTTGGAGAAGGCCACGACGGAGGGGGTGGTGCGGTTGCCTTCCGCGTTAGCGATAACGACGGGCTCGCCGCCTTCCATAACAGCGACGCAGGAATTGGTAGTACCAAGGTCAATACCGATGATTTTAGACATAACAGTGTTCCTCCTAATTATATGTGAGATGTTTATTTGACGTAGTTAATATCACACTGCGCTTTGCGCAGAACGTGAACGGTTTAGTTTGCCACCTGTACCATGGCGAAGCGGATCACTTTGTCCCCCATGACGAAGCCGGTCTGGAAGCACTGGGATACCACGTTCTCCCCCAGCTTTTCGTCCTCAATGTGCATCACCGCATTGTGATACTTGGGGTCAAAGGGCTGCCCCACCGCGTCGATGGGCTTGATGTCCAGGCTCTCCAGCACCTGTTTCAGCTGATTCATGGTCATCTCAATGCCTTTCAAAAAGGCTTCGTCCTGACAGCCCTGGGCCAGCGCCCGCTCCAGGTTATCATAGACGGGCAGGAATTTCAGCGCCGCATCCGCCTTGGCGCTGGAATAGGCGTCCGACTTCTCCTTGGCGCTGCGGCGGCGGAAGTTATCATATTCCGCCCGGAGATAGAGGTATTCCTTTTCCTTGGCGGCCAACGCCTTCCGGGCCGTCTCCAGCGGGTCAGGTTCGGCGGGCTGCGCCTCCTTGGGCGCTTCCTTTGCAGCTTCCTTCGGTTCCTGCTTCGGTTCCTCTGAGGGCACCTCCTGCCCGGCGGTCTGCTGGCTTTCGGCAGCGGGCTCCTGCTTTTCGCTTTCTTCCGCTTCTGCGGCTTCCGTCTTTTTCGTTTCGGCTTCCATACGATTCCTCCTGGCTTGCGAGAAAAATGGGTTACTTCTTTTCTTTTTCTGTTTCGGCATGGTCATTACCTGTTGGCGGGTTCAGCGCCTGTTGCGGCTGGCTGCCGGGCAGCTGCGCCGACCCGGTGAACAGCCGGGATAGGTTGTCGGCCAAATAGTTCAGCTTGGCCGTCACCTGGGCATAATCCATTCTGGTGGGGCCCACCACGCCAATGACGCCCTTCATCCCGTCTCCAATGTCGTAGCTGGCCAGGACAACGCTGGTGTCCTTCAGCTCCTCAGCCACGTTTTCCGGGCCGATGAGCACCTTGGTCTTGGAGCCGGGGTCCTTGCCGGGCATGGGCAAATCGTTGAACCGGTTCTCATCATTCATATAGTCCAGCAGCTTCTGGGCCTTGTCCATATCCTGGAACTCCTGATGGGTCAGCAGGTGATTCTCCCCGGCGGTGTGTACGCTGGACTGCCTGCATTCCTCCAGCACGTCCATGGCGAAGCTGACCACCAGCGAAATCAGGCCGTAGCTGCTGCCTGCCGCCTTCCGGGCCTTTTCCATCAGGTCGGAACTGAACTCCTCCAGGGTCTTGCCCACGAAGGAGGTGTTCAGCAGGGCGTTCAGCAGCTGGAGCTGAGGCTCGGTCAGTTCTGTGGGCAGGTGGAACAGCTTGTTGCGCACCACGTTGGTGCTGGTCATGGCCACGCAGATGAAGGAGTTCTGGTCCACCATCAGCAGGTCGTACCGGTTGATGACCACGCTGCTCCGTCCGGCTGTCAGGGAGAAGGCCGGATAGTTGGTGAACTGGCTGACCAGCCGCCCCGCCTGATCCAGCACCTGATCCAACTCCCGCATTTTCAGGTTCAGGGAGGCGTTGATGCGCTCCGTCTCCTGGAGGGAAAGCTTGTGCTCCTCCATCAGCTCATTGACGTAGATGCGGTAGCCCTTGGGGGAGGGGATGCGTCCGGCGGAGGTGTGGGGCTGCTCCAGGTAGCCCATCTTCTCCAGCGCCGCCATCTCGTTGCGGACGGTGGCGGAGGAGCATTCCAGATGGGCCAGGGTCATAATGGTCTTTGACCCAACCGGCTCGGCAGTCTCGATATAGTTTTCCACCACGGCGCGTAAAATACGCCGCCGCCGTTCTGTCAGTTCCATCTGCTCACCTCGCTTCGTTTTAGCACTCTTGCCTCTCAAGTGCTAAACTTAATATAGCACTCGCCGCCACGAATGTCAATAGGCGAAAATAAAAATTGTTTGTGAACAAACCGTGAGCAATTTTTGACGGGAAGAAATGACAGCCAGCCGCCCGGACTGCTAACCGTCCGCACTTCTGCCCCGCCCGCGAAAAATATTCTTCCGCTTGTTCACAAAATAATGTAGACTTTCGCTGATTTTCCGGCTACAATAAAAATATGAAACTGGATTTGGAGGAGTTCCCCTTGAAGAAATTATCCACGGCGGTCAGCCGCTTTTGCTATAGCCACCCGAATTTCGGCATCCCCAACCTGATGTTGTATATCGTCATTGGCAACGTCATCGTCTATGTGCTGGATATGCTGTCCGGCTACACCTTTTCCCCCATGCTGGAGTTTATCCCGGCCTACCTGGCCCAGGGGCAGGTCTGGCGGTTGGTGACCTTCCTGTTCGTGCCGGATAACTCCAACGTCATTTTCCTGGCCATCTCGCTGTACTTCTACTATTGGATCGGCTCCTCCCTGGAGCGCACCTGGGGCACCGCCCGGTTCACCCTGTTCTACCTGACCGGTCTGGTGGCCTCCATCCTGGTGGGGGTGGTCAGCTGCTTCGTCTACGGCTTCGGCTACCTGGGCAGCGTCACCACCGCCTACTATATCAATCTGTCCCTGTTCCTGTCCTTCGCCACGCTGTACCCCGACGCCCAAGTGATGCTGCTGTTCATCATACCGGTGAAAATCAAGTGGCTGGCCTATCTGGACGGGGTGCTGCTGCTGGTGGGCGTCATTCAGTACATCGCCGCGGGGATGTACGTCATGGCGCTGCTGCCTGTTCTGGCCCTGGCCAACTACTTTATCTACTTTGGGGACGACCTCATCGCTGCCCTTCGGGGCACCGCCTCCCGGGCTGCCTACCGCGCAAAGCGCCCCTCCCGCGGCACCCGGAACAACCGCCGGAACCGGAGCAACACCATCAACATGAAGAAGGCCGCCAGGGATATGCAGCAGAGCCAGGGTTATATCCATAAGTGCTGCGTCTGCGGCAAGACGGATACGGACTACCCGGATATGGAGTTCCGCTACTGCTCCAAGTGCGCCGGGTACCGGTGCTACTGTATGGAGCATATCAACAACCATGTGCATATTTCTGAGGAATGAAACAGGCTGCCCCGCGCATCTGCGCAGGGCAGCCTGTTGTTTTTTGCGTTTTGTTGCTCCCGCTGTCCAGGGATATATTATAATATAACGTTGTCGGGCCGTTTCCCTCAATAAGTCAATAAGCCACGCCCCAGACGATGACTTTCTTCGCCTTCTGGCCGCACACCGGGCAGACGTCGCCCAGCCGGACGCGCTCCTCCTCCGTCAGCTCCTGCTGGAGAGGCATACACCGGGAGGACACCCCCGCCAGCTCCTTCATGGCGAGTTCGCAGGCCTCGTTGCCGCACCACATGGTACGGGCGAAGCAGGTATGCTCCTCCATGGCGGCCTTGATAGCGGGGACGCTGTCGAAGTCCAGGGTGTTGTCCCGGAGGCGCTGCTCAGCGGCGGCGTACAGGTCGTCGTGGATGGCCCGGAGCAACTCCAGGGCCTTCGCCTCCAGCTCCTCCTGGGGAATCACATACTTCTCCCCGGTATCCCTGCGGGCCAGGACGCACTGGCCCTGCTCCATGTCCTTGGGGCCAATCTCCACCCGCAGGGGGACGCCCTTCATCTCATACTCGGCGTACTTCCAGCCGTTGGACTGGTCGCTGTCGTCGCACTTCACCCGGAGACCCAGGGCCTCCAGCCGATCCCGGAGGCCATAGGCGGCCTCCAGCACGCCCTCCTTGTGCTGTGCCACGGGAATCACCACCACCTGAATGGGGGCGATGGCGGGGGGCAGCACCAGGCCGTTATCGTCGCTGTGGGTCATGATCACCGCGCCGATGAGCCGGGTGGAGCAGCCCCAGGAGGTCTGATAGGGGTACTCCAGCTGATTGCTCCGGCCCTGGAAGGTGACATCGTAGGCCCGGGAGAACTTGTCCCCAAAGTAATGGCTGGTGCCGGATTGCAGCGCCTTGCCGTCCTTCATCATGGCCTCGATGGTGTAGGTGGCCTCCGCACCGGCAAACTTCTCCTTGTCCGTCTTGCGGCCTTTCAGCACCGGCATGGCCAGGGCGTCCCGGCAGAAGTCGGCGTAGCAGTTCAGCTGCTGCTCCGTTTCAGCCACGGCCTCCGCCTCCGTCTCATGGATGGTGTGGCCCTCCTGCCACCAGAACTCCCGGGAGCGGAGGAAGGGGCGGGTGGTCTTTTCCCACCGCACCACGCTGCACCACTGGTTGTACAGCATGGGCAGCTGCTTGTAGGTCTGGAGGATATGGGCCCAGTGGTCGCAGAACAGCGTCTCAGAGGTGGGGCGGATGGCCATCCGTTCCTCCAGCCTGTCGCTGCCGCCCATCGTGACCCAGGCCGCCTCCGGGGCGAAGCCCTCCACCAGCTCGCCCTCCTTCTTCAGCAGGCTTTCGGGAATCAGCACCGGCATGGCCACATTCTGGTGGCCGGTCTTTTTGAACATTCCGTCCAGGATATTGGTCATATTCTCCCAGATGGCGTAGCCGTAGGGCCGCATGATCATGAAGCCCTTGACGCTGGCGTAGTCTACCAGCTCCGCCTTCAGGCAGATGTCCGTGTACCACTTGGTAAAGTCCTCGCTCATGGACGTGATGGCGCTGACCTTTTTCTTGCCGTTCTTTGCCATAAGATTACCTCATTTCTCCGTTTTATCGTTCATTTTACCCTTTGGGGAGAAGAAAACGCCCTCCTCCCCGAATCGCTTCAAGGACGAGAGCGTGAACGCTTCGTGTTACCACCTGAGCTTCGCCCCCGCCTCGCGGTGAGGGCCTCAGCGAGTGCCTGCCTGGGCAGGTACTCCACGCTGTAACGGGCGCGCCCGGCGGGGTTTACCCGCGGCTCCGAACCGGGTTCAGCGCACCTTCCCGAAGCCTTGCACCGCCCGGCTCCTCTCTCCGCGTCAGGGAACGCCTACTATGTTTCTTCACAGCCATGATTGGGGATATTATAACGGGTTTCCGACGGATTGTCAACGGTTTTCTCACCGATTCTGCGGGAAGCAGGTTTTCGGTCAACTGTGCTAAACCCCTCAGTCAGCTTCGCTGACAGCTCCCCTTTCAGGGCAATGTCATCAATTTAAGGGGGATTGTACTCCTTAGACAAGGATACTATAAGGAAATAAAGCGTCTGCCCTCCCGGCGGGCCCCATTTCTTGTCCCGCCAAGAAATGGGGGAAAGAAGGCGACTCAGGAAGGGGCTTCGGGGTT
>JAJQEV010000030.1 GCA_021201475.1 Clostridiales bacterium | reverse complement strand
CGTAGGATAGATTGCATCTTTAAGTTGATGACATTGCCTTTCAGGGTAGGGAGCGCAGCGGAAATGCCGCTTGACGGCGGAGCCAATAACGTGGCAATTCCTACAGATTTCTTGCCGCCCCCGAAGGGGGAGGGGGACCGGCGATAGCCGGTGGAGGGGTTCCTGTGCGAAACGGATTTCAAAGTTGATTTCCATGCAGCGGCTTCCACCACCGCAGCTAACAGCTAATAGCTAACAGCTACCGCTGCTTCCTCACGTTATCCACCGGCAGCACCGTGTCCCGCAGCTTCTCCTCCGGGGCGGGGCCCCGCACCACCGTCCGCAGCGCCGCCGCCGTCCCCGCCGTGAAGGGGGCCAGGTAGGGGCAGCCCAAAGTCTCTATCCCCGCCAGGTGCAGCACCAGCGCCGCCAGGGCCAGGTTCAGCCCGAACAGCCCCGCCACGGAGGCCGCCGCCGCCAGCAGGAACCGCCACACCCGCAGGGCGTTGGACAGGTCCTGATTGGGGATGGTGAAGCCGGTGATGCCCGCCGCCGCCACCACGATGATGACTACAGGGGACAAAATCTTCGCGTCCACCGCCGCCTGGCCCACCACCAGCCCGCCGATGATGGAGACGGTCTGGCCGATGGTCTTGGGCAGCCGCTGCCCCGCCTCCTGCAAAATCTCAAAGGCCAGCAGTAGCCCCAGCACCTCGAACTGGGTGGCGAAGGGCACATCCTGCTTGGCGGCGATGATGGACTGGGCCAGCCGGGTGGGTATCATCTCAAAGTGAAAGCCGGTGACGGCGATATAGAACCCCGGCAGCGTCAGCGTCAGCCCGGCGCACAGGTACCGCAGCACCAGCAGGCAGTTGGCCGCCAGGAAGTGCCAGCTCCTGTCCTGGGGGGCCTGGAGGAAGTCCGCGATGCAGCAGGGCAGCACGCAGCCCAGGGGGATACCGTCCGCCAGCACCGCCACCCGGCCGTTCAGCAGCTCCCGGCACAGCCGGTCGGGCCGCTCCGTGAAGACAGTCCGGGGGAACACCGTCCGCCGGGGGCCGATGAAGTACTCCTCCAGGTCGGCGGTGGTCAGCAGAGCGTCGATGTCCATGTTGTCCAGGGCGGCCTCCACCTGCGCCACCAGGGTTTGGTCGGTGATGCCGTCCATCCACAGCACGTCCACCGGGGTGCCGCTGCGGCGACCCACCGTCTTTTCCGTCACCCGGAGGGCGGGGGAGCGCATCCGGCGGCGGAGCAGGGAGGTGTTGGTGCGCAGGCTCTCCACAAAGGCGTCCTTGGCCCCCTTCACCTCCGTCTCGTTCTCCGGCGGCTCCACGCCGCGCTTCTCCTCGGTCTGGACGGAGCAGGTGATGACCTTCCCGTCAGGGAGGAACACCGCCGCCGCCCCGTCGATCACCGCCTCCACCGCGTCGGCCAGGCGCTGCCGCTCCTCCGCGTCCAGATTCCAGACGCCGCCCAGCAGCAGCTGCTCCATCTCGCTGCCGGTGATGGGCTGAGGGGCGGAGACGATGGGGCGGATGACGTAGTCGTTCAGGCGCTCGCTTCGTACCATGCCGTCCACCCAGGCCAGGCGGAGGGTCTGGGTGGTACCGGTAAGCTGCACCTCCTTCGTGGCGAAGTCGGCGCAGCCCTGAAAGGCGGCGGTCAGCCCCGCCCAGGTGGCGGGGGCGTCCGGCGTCTCCGCCGGGTGGAAGGGCGTGGGTTCGTGCTTCGCCCAGTGGAACAGGGACATGGGGGTTCCTTCTCTCTTTGGTTTCGTGTCTGGGGGTAGTTTGGGCAGGGGCGGGGGATTTTATGCGGGGGTTTTCGTGGCTGGCAGCCAGTGACGCAGCTATCTTCACTGCTTCTTGCCGCCCCCGAAAGGGGAAATGTTATAACGTAGCCTTACAATCAGAGGTCCACTGCCAAAGGGCAACAAAATTGCCGCCATCGGCGGCAGCTTTGGTGCGTGTCAGGTCACATCGTCTGTTGTCTGACAGACCACAATATTGAGGGACAAGGCGCAAGCCGCCAGCGGGATACGGGGAGATTCTCAAGAGGGGGGCCACAGGTCCCCCTCTTGAGCCGCCCTCTTTCCCCTATTTCTTGGCGGAGCAAGTTTGCGGCGTTCAGAGACGCGATTTGTCAAGGATAATTTAGAGTTTTTCCAGCCGTCGCATCGGGGGCATTGTCACAGCGATGTATGATGCTCTGCTATCTATTGGGAAATCTCTCAGGGAAATGGAATCTCTGTATCTTGAGATTGGATATACCGCAAAAACTGTTCTGCCGCGTGGAAGAGTTTCTTCTCTGCCGGGCTATCAGGGAAGCAATCCGTCAGGCCACCACTCCACTGTCTCTTTCGAAGTTGCTTCCCTGAGCGAGATTGGCGCTGGACAGAAAACGGGCCTGGAAGCAGTGGTGGTGCGCTGCCTCCAGGCTCAACACATCTGTACTGCACGATTAGGACAGAATATTTTGCTCATCCGCCACACATCACAAGCATTTGTATTATGACATTTCTTATGGTATGATAATCTAAAAAGCTATCACAAAAAACTGAATATAATCCGGATGAATATCTCAAACGATCTGAAGCAATCAATCGGAGCCAGTATTCTCAACGAAAAATGTTTCCTCGTCCTTGCAACTCAGCGTGTAGTCTGCTATAATAATCACGGTTTAATACTGTGGTCTCAGAGTACACGTCTTTGCTGGAGGGGTGCTCTGGGGCCTT
Source organism: Clostridiales bacterium (assembly GCA_021201475.1). Classification (GTDB taxonomy): domain Bacteria; phylum Bacillota; class Clostridia; order Oscillospirales; family Oscillospiraceae; genus Onthomonas. The sequence goes on along the minus strand of JAJQEV010000030.1, from coordinate 19,916 downwards.
TCTCTTTCTGTAAAGTCTTATTGACAGTATACAGAACAATTTAGAGACAGGCAAGGTGAGCAGAGTGAGGACAATTTAGGTGGGCATTAACATCTTCTGCGCTTCTGTCTCTCCACAAAAAGGGTTTCAAGCTACAAAAATCATAACTTGAAACCCATGATGAATGATTCTGGATCTATCCCAAATTCTGTGTATGAACTGTCCCCCTTGTCAAGGACAAATTTGAAACTTGAGTCCCCTGTTTTTGGGCAGCTCAGTTTTCAATAAATCCCTCGTTTTGGACAGTTTCAATATTCCTGTACCTGTTTAATGAGCAACTGCTGATTTTACAGTATTCTGCTATTATTGTTCTGGGCTCTGCCCAGCCCCGCCCCTCGCCGGGGAGGCAGGGAAAGGGATGATATCCCTTTCCAGCCGCAGTAGGGTAATCCGTGTCACGCTGTCAAGGGACAGTACGCTGGGCGCTCAGCGCCCAGCGTACTGTCCCTTGACTCCGTTCCCGCTCCTGATGCTTGCTGATGGCCTTAGCCTGACTGTCCAATCTCAGACGGCTTCTTCAGAGCTGTCGGGGCAGGCGGCGGATTGGAAATTTTGAGTGGATATTCTCCGGTAGTAAAGAACCTGTAGTATTCGTTCGGGGACAGCTTTGCAAGCTCCCATTGGTACCGGTCATTGTCATAATAATCGATATAATCGTCAACTCGCCTTTATTTCGCTGAATTCCTTACAGGTTTTCAGCCTGCCGCCGATGTGATCCTTCATCCGCCCGAAGAATCTCTCCATTGGAACGTTATCCCAGCAGTTGCCCTTCTGGGACATGGACTGCCGAAGTTCCTTATTATTAAGGATTTCAACAAAGCGGTAGCTTGTATAATGACAGCCCTGGTCAGAATGAACGATTGTTTCCTTGCTGAGCGAGATCCCGTGATCACTAATCAGGATATTAACTGTCTCCAGAACAAAATCAAGCTGTAGGGACTCGCTGATAACATAGGAAAGTATCTGCTTGGTAAAGGCATCCAGTATTGTGGACAGGTAGGCAAAAGTATCATTGTATGGCAGATACGTGATATCTGTCAGCAATACGACCCTCGGCCCATGGCTTTCTAAAGGTTTTGGTGCTCATGATGGTATTCCTCCTGATATTATTCAGGATACCACAAAACCCTGCTCAAAGTAACTATGTGTCCAAAACAAGGGGACATCAAACTTGAAAATGTACAATCGGTGGGATTCAAGTTTCGATAGTTTCCATACTTATAGGTACATTACAGTAAACACCAATCGAGAGCAAAACAGAGCAAAATTCTACCAAGGCGGCAACGGTCTTGCCCGGTGCCGCCTCGATTATACCTTAACACCGACGGGCACGGATGCCAAGGGAGGAGATGAAACAAGGCTTGATGAGCCTACAATAAAGCACCCACATCTCCATTATCATGATCTGCCAATTTCAGGAGACGGGTGTTTTCCCTCAGCAGCAGTCCTCGTCAGCGCTAACAGCGCCCCGACCTGCACGCTCCTTGTACCAGTCATGCTCCTTGTGGTAAGCCACAGTCTCCGGATGTTTAACCGGTTCGCCCTCTACAATCGGGGCAGTACGATCAATCGTTATATCGTTTACAGGGATACCAAGGCTATCACAGTAGACAGCGAATACCGCATAGACCCCCGCCGTATACAGGCGATAATTGGGCTTATAGTACACAAAAGACTTCAGGCAATTAATCAGCTCAATGCCTCCATGGTTGCAGGCAGCGATGACCGGCTGCCATGCCTGATCGCGCTCGTTCCTGCCATCCTGGTTGCACGCTACAAGATAGGGCAAATCAACCGGAAGTACGGAATGCTTCTCTCCTGCTTCATCGATGTAATCAATGGTCAAAGGACGCTTTTTCCGGATGCCAGTATCCGTCCTAATGCGGCTGAGGATAGGTGCGCCTGGCAGCCGTTTTTCCCATATCTCGAAATTAAATTTCGTAAGTGTCGGGTGGGACAGCTTCAGCTCGTTCATTCTAGGATACTTCCAGAAGTCAATGGGATGCTTGCCGTCCAGCCTGCTGTCAAACATGTATACCCTGGCATTGTTTGCCACTGCAAAATCATTGATCGTAGCGATTCCACCCTGGCTGTTTGCACACCAAGCGCCTGCGGTGACCATCAGGAAGCTACCCTTTTGATCCAAAATCCACAGCAGTTCCGCCAGCGTGACGGGCTGAATGTTGATCTGCTCTCCTTTCTTGAAACAATCCTCCGTTTTGAATGCATGGCCTCTCTCATTTCGATGGAATGCCTCATACATATAATCAGCATGGGTGTAAGATGCAACACCGTCTGAACCAATTTTGCCGAAAATCTCAGTTTCAAGCCTTAGATCAAACTCGCTGTCCAAAACGCTGCACGCCTCGTCAAGATACATCTGTCCGTTTTCACCGCGGAAGCTCTTCAGCTCAAGGGCACTTACGATGGGATAACGGGTCGACTCATCCCCATCCCCGCAGTGTACGCCGCTGTTGTCCACCCTGTTATCCTTGTTAAAGACAAACAGGAACGGCTCATGGAGATTGGGAACGGTAACTGCATCCTGATACAGGTTCAGATATGTGATATCGTCACCGGATCCAACCTTGCCATCTACCCAGTCGTTCAGGTTGAGCAGGTGACGGCTGACCAGTTCGCCATAGATATAGTTGCAGTTTGCGCATCCAATACTTGCCTGCTTGCCAGGGCCATCATAAGATTCCTGGGCAGTGATATCCACTTTAAAGTTGGTATCTTCCGTGGCGCCGTCAGCCCGGAAATCAAACTGGTAAACTGTGTTTACCCCATGTTTGCGAGCAAAATAGTTAATACGATCGATCACACCCTGTGTTTTCAGACTCCATGTGCCACCAAACAGAACCACATGGGTTCCCTTGGCATGCAGCAAATAACATAGCTCGTCAAAGTACACCGGTGTGATTACCACCTCTGCAGCGCTGTCAACGCCGTAGACAGGGCTGTTCTCTTTAGACAGATAGCGATAGCAGTGGTATACATACTCCTTCGCCATGTCAATTTCCATGCTGGATGAATAATAGGTCTGTTGCTTACGTTCCATGTTCATCGGTTCCTCCAATCGTAGGGAATTTGATTGTGTAGTAAATAAACTGTACCACAGCCAGCCAGGTGAGTCAACCGTATCCGAATCTGATTTATCCGGCGCAAGCCGACTCACCCCCTGGAAACTGCGACTGCAATCAACCGAAGCTGGTCACCCCTGTGCCAGAGCGCCCATAGGATCCCAGGGTGCCAGAACTGTAGGTTCGCTGTCATAGGCGGCAATTGCGTCGTCAGAGAGGTACCGCTTATTGACCACCACCTGATACATATATTCGTCAAACCAGGCGTCCGTCATAAGATACATTCCTTTGAAGCCAGATTCATCGCCCCAACTGTTCTCTACGCGCCAGCGGACTGGGCTGCCGGTCTCATCCAAATCCACTCCCTGGAATACCATGGCATGAGTCATACGACTGTGGTTGTATTCTAACCGTTCTGCCTTAGTCATCTGGAAGGTCGTATCAAATAGTGCGTCATAATCATAGGCATTAACATCCATGACCCCTTCAGGACGCATGGAACGTTTACCCACGTCGCAGCCAAACCATACCGGCTCTCCGTCCTTCATCTGTGCAATAGCCGCATCCTTCAACGCCTGAATAGGCAGATTGACATAACGGATGTCCCGACCTTCCAGCACGTTGCCCAAATACTGCACCGTGTAACTACGATAGAATGGCTTATCTGCGGTAGGCGCATTGATTAGGCTAACATACTGGTTCAGGTCTAATTTGACGTACTTTTGATAAAACTCCTGGGGGGTAATACCGCAATCCTGGATAAAATTGCCGCTCCGGGTGCGAACCTCAAAGTCTACTGTTTTGGGGGGCGTGCCTAAGCAAATGCACAACATCCGGTAGAACGTTTCCAGCATGGCAGCCTTATCCTCTCTCAGCTCATCTACCGTTTTACCGTTCCGATACCCCCGACGCAGTATGCATGCATCTTCTCTCAGCCGTTCAGACAGGATGGCATTCATATCTCTGGAATTGGAAGAGCAGGCATCCTCGGGCATAGCGTCCTTCGGCACCAGGCCGTACTTCATAATAACATTACTGATCATGTCCCACTGGCCGCCGTCCTGTGCAGGTTTGTCCAGCAGGTGGGTCACTTCCCGGCTGTCAGTGTCCAATTCGATGGTAGACAAGATGCACTCCAGAAAATAGTTGGCGCGCTCCAGTTTGTCATAGAAGAAGGTATAATTCTGACTAAATTCAAATTCGGCCAAATCCAGATCGTGCATCACCTTATAGCGCAGACAATTCAGCGCCGCAAACATCCAGCACCGTCCACTACTCTTTTGGTTGGAAATACCACGGTTATCAAGCTGGATAGAAAATGCGTTTCGTCCGTCCGATCTGGCAATCCATCTTTGAGCCGACTTATTAACGCCATTGACCGTTACCGCGTTCATGGCTACAAAATTGGCTCGGGATGCGCGGAAGGATGCTTCAAAGTGATTTAGTTGTTCTGCGGAAAGAAACTTCTCCATAATATAAAACTCCTTTTCTAAAGTCATTCCTGTGTAAAACTCAATGCACACAGTCGGTTGTCAAATTGTCCGTCTTTACTTCTGTTGTACAACTAGCTTCCTCGTCCTCCACTTGCCACTGAGAAAATAACAGATGCAGAGGATGGCGGGCAAAATTCTGGAACAGGCAATGCCCAAGAAATACCCCAAGAAACCGAAGGAACTCACATCACTTGCAACCGCTGCTGGAAGCTGATTGATAAAGAATGCGAAAATGCCGCTGCTGCCTGCGTTTTCAAAGAGCGGGACAAAAATCAGACTAAACCCGATCTTGCAAACCAGCCCATCCAAAACGCCAATGGCAAAGCCAAATGACACAAAACCGCAGCCTGTGACCATGGATTGGAAAGAACCTACCAGGGCAGAGGAAAGGAAGTGAATCACCATGAACTCCATGTAGACTACTCCAACGGACAGCACCAGCTGATCGCTTGAGAACAGTCCAAAAATCTCCTTCGGCCACAACAGCCCGATAATAGACGCAACGACAGCGCAGGCCACCGAAATGGCACAGGAATACCATACAACCCGAGCTGCGCGCTCCGGCTTCCTGGCTCCCAGGTTCTGTCCGATAGTGGAAGAAGCGGCAGAGTCCATTCCCTGGATAAATACCTCGAGGAACTTCTGAACCTTATTACCGACGCCGTTGGTCGCGGAAACAGTCGTACCGTATGCGTTGATGCTGGCATTGACCCACAGCATACCAACACGCACCAGCATAGTTCTGCAAATCTGCGGAATGGACAAGCGCACCAACGTTTTCAGTATGGCAAAATCCATCCTTACAAATTCGCGGTCAAACGTGAGTTGCAGCCTCTCGCGATTGTGGAACAGGAAATAAAACGCTGCGCCGAAGGAGCCAATCTGGCTCAGTACCGTTGCGATTGCCGTACCTGCAGCCTCCAACCCGAACGCCGCCACCAACACCAAGTCGGCAACAATGTTGATCGATGCGGCGACAATGATAAAGTACAGCGGCCATTTAGACTCACCCATGGCTCGCAGAATGCCGCAAACCGCATTATAGCCGAACACAAAGGGATAACCCAGCGCCGTAATGATCATGTACATCTCCGCCTGCCCCATAGCCTCCTCCGGGCAATTCAGTAGGCGCAGAATGGGAACACAAAAAACAATGCAGATTACTGCCAACACCAGGGACACAATGGAAACAAAGGTAATCAGCGTGCTGATAGTTTTTTGGAGCCTGCTATGATTCCCTGTACCCATCATCTGCGAGATAAAAATCTGGCCGCCTGTCGAGAATGACATGGCGATGGGCAACACCAAATCCGCCATCTCACCGCCGGTGTTGACGCCAACAGTGCCAATGGAACCAACAAACTGGCCGGCTACCGCCAGATCGACCATACTGTATAACTGTTGAATAACATTAGCCGCAATCAGAGGCAATGAAAATAAAAGTAAATTCTTGAAAATAGGGCCTTGCGTAAGATCGCGGCCGAGTCTTTCCTGCTTGGGTTCTGACGCCATAGACTATGCTTCCTTTCTTAGCGTTTTCTGATGGCGAGGAGAATACAGGAAGCACTGCTCCCCGTATTCTCCCACCATGTTGTCAACGATAGCGTTCCACGCGGGCATCTGAAATGACGCCGCTCCAGTTCATGCCGAACCCGAAGTCCCATGCATGGCCAGCTGCGTCTGCGTAAGGGGTCAAGTCACGCGGGGTATCTTCGAAATGGGTCTCAATGGTGTCCATGCTCTCCGGCATCTGGAATGGCAGAAGTCCACTAGGCTCATACCGTCCTGCAAGAGCCTCCAGTAGCACTCGGTTGGGTGTGCCGGCAAAGGCAATCAGCACAGCGTCCACATAGGGCTCGAACTCGGCGGGAACAATAGGATTTTTGCAGTTAAGAACCAAAATCACTGGCTTCTCACCCATTTGCGCCCGCACCTCTAACAGGTTGTCCAGATCATAAGCGTTATAGGTTTCCACCGTTTTGTCCCGATAACTGCGGTTTTCCTTGACACCATCCACATAGTCCCCGGCAATGCTTTCTTTCCGGGCATTGACCGCAGTATATGGCCGATATTGCAGGGAAATAGGCCGATATTCCCCAGACTCTGTGTCAAAGCCGAAGCCGCTGGCCGGTGTCTCCATAAATACCAGGGCGCAATCCGCTTCCTCCGGAGTGCGAGCCGTATGAACCAATCCCGCACACTCAGCATCCGAAACCGGCTTAGACTTCGTGATTGGATCCACATTCCCTGCCCGATCCGGAATGCCGCCATGATATTTGTCAGCAATCCACATCTTCATGCCATCTGAGAGGGGCAGGACACCGCTGTTCTTTACCAGGATGATGGACTTGCGATGAGCCTCCATGCCTCTTTCCCGAAATTCCCGACTGCCTACAAAGCTTTGGGCAAAGGAAGGGTCGGCGTAGGGATTTTCAAAGCTGCCCACTCGGAATCCATAAGTCAATACTCTGGATGCGATAGCGTCAACCTTCCGGCTCGCCCATCCCGGCCCATGCTTTTTCTGTGCCAGCCAGTAGGCCTGCTGCATGATTTCGATTTCATTCGTGCCGCCACACTGGTCTACGCCGCACTCCCATTCCTTAAGCGCACGCTCAGCAGGAGTCACATCAGTGTAGCCCCAGGCGTTGACCTGTGGGCGGGTAGTGCGTTCCTTTTTCAGACTGCCCGTAATCCAGAAGTCAGTGCAGACAAAGCCCTGAAATCCGTGCTCCTTCCGCAGCAAGGTATCAACAATGTACTGGTTAAAGCTAGCGCCGGAGATCTCAGCGTCGTCACCGCCGATCTCCCAAATGTCATCATAGCAAGACATTACCGCACCGCACTGAGCTGTAGGGCCTTCGAGCCGGAAAGCGCCCTCCGTCCAAGGGTAAATATGCTTATCAAAGTTGCCGCCAGGGTAGACGGTGTACTTACCAGATTCCTTGTGAGACTCCCGGCCTCCTTCTCCGGTGGAGCCAGGCCAGTGCTTACACATTGCAAGCACACTGTCCCTTCCCCAACCGGCCTCAATCTCAGCATCACCCTGTGAGGTCTGCAATCCGTCGCAGACAGCTCGCGCCATATCAGCGTTCAGCCTTTCATCAGAGCCGTAGGTGGCAGACATCCGATCCCAGCGGGGATCGCTGGCCAGATCTACCTGAGGTCCAAGCTCCATGGTAATGCCCATTGCCCGGTACTCCCTGGAGATGGTTTCCGCCATCTGCTTTGCCACTGACGGGTCAAACGTGGCTCCAAGCCCCAGATTCGACGGCCAGCAGGAGACATCGTTTTCTGTCGTATCACTGTGCGTATCCTGGAAAGCTCGGGGGTTTGTGCTGAAATAAACAGGGATACCAAACTTGTGACCCTCTGCAATCTTCTGAATGTTGTTGTTATAACGAGCCGCATACTCCGGCCCGTCAATAGCAGACATCAGCCAGCAGCGCATCTCATCATGAGTGATCAACTCTCTGTGATAGTCAGTTGGCTCTGTGGGATCAAGGACCGCAAGCTCCTCTGGTGTCTTGCCCATCAGCGCGACCCGTGCCTTCAGAGAGGGATTTGCATCCAGCGCCTGTTGTGTCAGCCGCATTACCATGAACATACCATCATGAAGAGAAAGCCCCAGCTTACTATCCAGGTCCATCCGGCTCACCAAATCCCTAACCCGTTCTTCTACCGGCAGCCGCCAGTCCTCATAGGGATCCAACACGCCGTTTCGGTTCAGGTCTTTGAACGCATACCCGTCAACCTCTAGGATGGTGACGCCACTGTCCTTCTGGAACCCCAGTGTAGCACCCCCTTGGTTGTGAACGAGCGTATAGCCTTCTTTCTCCTCAAGATACCATTTTTTCATGCAGGCTCTCCCCCTCCGACGGGAATTTCCCGAAGATCTTGTCTGGCAGACTGATAGACTGCCTCCAGAATTTCAACAAACTCCACTGCATTGTCAATGGATACGCCGCTGTTGCTGAGGGGATCTCTTCCCACCACAGCATTATCCAAATCCTTGGCAAGCATTTCTACAAAGTAACGAATGTGCTGTGTGGGATTTGCTGGAAGATCGTCGCCACAGTAGGTCTGGGTCTTATCTCGCCCGAGCTTGACGGTAACAAGTTCTTCCCCTTTGACGTTACCGTAAGGCGTAACGACTGCAACACCCTTGGTGCCATAGATTTCCTCAGCATTGAATTCCGCACCGCTGACCCAGCTGCATTCCATCGTTACCAGCATATCCCCGGGATAACGCATGACAACCACTGCGTTTTCTTCAATGCCGTTGACTTTGCCTTGTTCCGTCAGATACGCGAAATTGGCTGACAGACTCTCAGGCTTGCCGAAGAGGAAGTGCGCCTTATGCACCATATGTCCGCCCACATCTGCCATGATACCGCCTTGGGTCATCTCCCTGCGATAGTTCACATGACCACTAAGCGCATTGCCTGTGCCCAGATGAAAGTGCGCGCCGGTGATGCTGCCCAGCACACCCTGATCGATTAGCTCCTTCAACTTCAGCGTGCCCTGGTGGACAAAAGGGTCGGACATAAAGAACTTCACACCGTTCTGCCGGATTGTCGTCTGAATCTCTCTGGCATCTGCCGCTGAAAGGCACAGGGGCTTCTCCACAAACACATTGACGCCAGCGTTTGCAGCTTTCACAATCAGCTCCTTATGAAGGGCGTTTTCTGCCCAAATCACTACGGCGTCTAGATTGTACTCTGACAGCAGACGATCATAATCCATCTCTGCAGCGCAGCCCAGCGTCTCCGCAATCTGCTTGCAACGGGCGCTGTCACTGCCGTCCCAAGCGGCCACAACTTCGCTCTCTTCGAAACTGTTGATTAGGTTGCCAAATTTTTCTACCTTGCCCCGGCAGCCGCACAGAGCAAATCTAAGTTTCTTCATTGCAGTGACCTCACTCCGTTTTCTGAAACATCATCGGCAGGAAATCCCGGAAAGAACGTCGATAGCTGCCCCAAGAATGCTCTACACCATGATGAGTTTCAAACCTATAGCCTGGCATTGCTGAAATGCCCAGTTGATCGATCAGCTCATTTTCCTTTTTCATCAGAACATAGTGCATATCTCTGTCGCCTTCCGCCCGATAAAACACCCGAAGCGCATCCGGATGTTTGCCCAGAGCTTCCGCTGCATCATAGATAGGATCTGCCTTACCATGGTCATGGAACTCAGCAGACACCCAAAAAGCGGTAAACAACCCAAGGCCTCCAAAGACATCTGTGTTCCGCAAGCCAATGTAGCCAGCCTGAGCCGCGCCCAAGCCAATGCCGGCAATCGCACGGCACCACTTGTCCTTCTGCACCCGGAAATGGGACTCAATGTAGGGGATGCAGTCCTGAATCAGATACTGCTCCAGTTCTGGAAAACCTTCAAAAAAGTCTTCCTTATCATGATACCCCAACGACATGGTGCAATCTATTTCAACCATCAGGAACGGCTTGCAGGCGCCGTCGGCAATTAGATTGTCAAACAAATAATTGACCCTTGCAGCGTCCGTCCAGGCGAGTTGATTTTCCGCACATTCATGGACAAAGTAGAGCACAGGGTAAGGGCCACTTTCCGAATAGCCTGGCGGCGTATAGACCACGCACGACATCATCTTTCCATAGGTAGCAGAGGGGAGAAAAGCATGACTGACCATACCATGCTGGATATCCGTCCTGGCAGCGATCAGTGCATCCGTCTCCGGATCGGGGAACTCTGCATAGTTGCTCAGGGAGTTGGCAAAATACACCATTGGCGCCATTACATTCAGCTTTCCAACCCCGTTGACAGAGAAATTGACGCACTGCTGTCCCTTCATATCGCCTTTGGCGATGTGGGCAGAAAACAAGCCGTTGCCCTTCTCGTCTGTCATCGGTATCCTGGTTGCTTCACGCAGCTGATTACCAATGGATACCTCTACGGTGTCACCAGGGTGTGCCATCAGCTGCACAATAAGGTCGCCGTTTTTGTCCAGCTGAAGCCCCTCGCCTGGCTGCACAAACACCGGTTTGCCATGCCGTCTGCCAACACCGCCCACCTGATGCTCCATCCACGGTTCCCGTCCTCTACGCTCGCCCGGACCACCCGGACCACCCGGCTCGCCTGGCCGACGGTTCTGTTCCATTTCTGGCATAATCTTACCCCTTCCTTATTGATTGCTCTGCTGTCGGAAAATCATGTTTACATTATAGTTAATAGCAGTTCCCTTCCACAGGCTCCGTCTGGTGGCAGGATCCCAGCGACGGGCTTCTACCATTTCAGGGGGTCTGGTCTCAAAGGGGTTCAGCAAATAGGACATGGATCCAACATCCAGTTCTCCCTCAATCCCTGCCATGATGCGGTCACAATTTTCAATGAAATAATCAATGGTTTTGGCATGGATGGGCGAACCATTGTGCGCACAGCAAATCATGTCAAATTCGCCGTTGTCCATGTGTTGTTTCAGGGAAACCATATTGTCACGGAAGACCTCCACAGAAGTATTCCAGACATTTACCTGACCCGGATCGATCTCGTCACCAGAAAACAGAATTCCACAGGTTTTGTCCAGGTATACCAGACTGGAGGGGCTGTGACACGGGTTGAACGGCAACACCTCAAGTTGTCTGCCACCCAAGTCGATAACATCCCCAGGCTTCAGGATGGTGGGAACATAGTCTCCCATGATATGTCCCCGCTGCCGGGGCTGATTCCATCCTCTTTTCCGGCTGGCCTGAATGTCCTGCCAGCACTGCTCAGACATGAAAAACTGGCAGTCATTAAATTGACCGTTTGCATAGGTGTGGTCGCCATGGCTATGGGTATTGGCAACCTTAATGGGCTTGTCTGTGATATATTCCCGGATATAGCCTCTCAGGTCATAGGTCATTTCTGTTGGGTCTATCACCAGGGCGCAGTCCTCGCCAATCAGCACATGAGGGCAGGGGGTTTCCAGGCTCGGATTGTACCCGGAGATAATCCATGTGCCTGGCTTCGCCAGGCGCATGGAAAGCTGTTTGGACAGCGGCAATTCTTTGGCGCGGGCAATGAGCTGCTGTTTCAGCTCATCCATAAACTCTGGAGTTGTTTGAATCATACTCATTCTCCTTATTTTATCATCCCTTCGCCGCAACATTCATTATCCAGTCCACCATTTCAACAGGATCGTCCTCACAGTTGTGGCCATAATCCCACAGATAGGTCAAAGAGGTATCCATGCCCTTATTCTCCAGCAAGGTGGCGAATACGGTAGACACCGCATGAGCCGTGTGCGGATCCTTGCTGCCGACACATAGGTACCAGTGTCTGGAGCAGCCGGGATGGTCGTTGCGAACATAGTACATGGGGTTCATCATTTTGACCAGATGCTGCACCTCAGGCTCCACTACGCCGTTGGGATCGTCCTGCTTTACGCCAAACTCCGTGAAGTGACGGCCGTCAACAGTCTCATTGCCGAAAAGTGACATCTCTCCCCTGCCATCAAAGCTGCCCAGCTCCTTCATACGACCGATATGCTTCACTAAATCCGGGAAGGAAAAGCTGGCATGCTGGCCGTCCCAGGAAATCCAGGGCTGCGCCTTCAGGTAAGCATCCCGCTCCTGGGGTGAAACTTCGTCATTCAGATAGTGTTCTGCTGAGGCGACCATGTACTCCTTGACAATGTAATCTCCCAGATTTTCCGCCGTCAGTGAACCGAAGCCGTTATGTCCCTGAAGATTCAGTTCCTTTAAATACTCGGCATAAAGCCCAGCCAGATAACGGGATTTCTCCTGATCGACCAGTTTATCTTTGACAGGATAGGGCCCAAACATCCATTCGTAAGCAGCGTCCGCATGATCCAAATCCATGATAGGACAATGGCAGATTGTTCCCAGCACCGCGTCGCTTTCCTCTGCGGCTCCAATGGCCTTCAGGTACGGATCAAAGAGGTCGCAATTACCCGACGCGCCAAGGGCAGCCGAGATAGCGCCGCCAGCACTGCCTCCATTGGAAAAGATTTTATCTGTGTTGCCGGGGAAGCTGCCCTTGTTATGGCGAATATAACGAATCGCCGCTTTCAAATCTACGATGGCAGCAGGCGCCTTGCCATAATATGTACCGTCTGCGGCCTGATTGTCACGTCCTCTGGCGCCAGGCTTTACAACTACCAGTCCTCTGGCCATGGCGTACAGGGGCAGGAAGGGCTTACCGTACTTACCCGGACGAGTCCCATCGTTGGGACCACCAGGGCCTCCACGTCCACCAGGACCACCAGGACCACCAGGACCACCAGGACCTCCAGGTCCGGGACGGCGGGGCATACCAGGATGCGGCATCCCAGGTGTGTTTGTGCGGATATTCCAGGATGTATAGGCCTGAATATGATTGGAAAGAAAGATAGGCGCATCGGTGGTGTCTACTTCCTGCCCGTTCACTTTGACCGGAACATAGACATCCATGCTCTGAAAGTCCAAATCCACAGGATTTGCACAATAGGGAATCATGCGATACTCTTTATAAACAATCTCGCAGGAAATCCCAGGGCCCTGCAGTTCCTCCGTTTTCAGCGTATATTGTTCCTTTGGAAAAATCAGCTTATCTTCCATAATCAATTCCTCCTTCTAATTACTTTGACGTAAATTGCGCCATCATTTGGTCAGCTGCCTTAGAAAGCGCACTGGAAATATAGCCCACTTCATATCTGGGCGGCGCACCAGGCATCGTGCGTTCATTGGCCGGAACCTGGGCAATGCGGTTCCATGTGTTATCATCCATGATGTAGCCTGCATCTTCAATCATGCTTGCGTCATGGTTCAGTACTAGGACGTCGCAATCCGGGAACTGAGCCTTGAGCTGCGCAGCATATGCGCTGTACAACTCTCCTCCAATCCCAATCAGGAGCAGCCTTCCAAGATGGACAAAGTGGAGACGGATTCGATAAGGCGGCTGATCAGGTCCGGAAATAATTTGTACTTTCTGGTTCATCCCCTTCCCTTCTCGAATCACTGTCCGACCGGGCGTTTCCGTCCAGCAGAGGCCAGCCTCCAAAGTCGTATCCTCAAACGGTGCAGATAGCGCATGGATTGCCTGCAAGATGGCTGCATAATGGTTTGCGCACATCTGCATCAAAAGTCCGTGCTGTTGCCGGTACTCATAGGCATGTTGCGGCTCACCCGGCTCAGGTCGAAGATGGAACGCAGGCCGCAAAGGTGAAGCATCGCCAGCAGCGCCGCTACACCATAGCGCCACAGAACCTGGATACTTTCGTTCTACCATTTGGCTCACATTACCGCCGACATCTCCGCTGATAGCACAATTTCCTTCAGCATCTGCCTGATTCATAAACATGATGGTATTGTGCATAGCATAGTTTGTCAAAAAGGCGATGGGAATTCCTTCAGGTGTCTCGAATGCCGTTACATAAACATTGTGATCCACTGGTCCCAGGGGATTAGGGCTTTCATGAATGGATAACTTAACGGTTCCATCCTCGTTCACAGTGTAACTGTCAGCACATCGATTAATATTGCATCCGCAGGGAGCTGTGCCAAACCTGATTTGGGCAGGTACCAAATGAGCCAGCGCTTCCTCTACCGCTTCCATCAGCAAATCATGGATGTATGCCTCGTAGCGCTTGGTAGTTTCTACTACAACGCTGCCCATTGTCTGAATATTGTTGTTTGCTTCGTTTTCGCGATTGCCTAAAGCGGGAGTGGTATGGGTGTGGATGCCATAGAAGGTAATGTACTCCTCCGGTATTCCAAAACGCTCAGTGATATCAGCCATGGAACTTTTGGGGTTGGGTGCCTTGTCCAAGTCAAACCCACAGGTCACCCAAGTATGTTCCCCTTGTGCTACTGCCAGGACACGCACATAAATATCATCGGCTATAGCGACAAATTTTTTTCCCATCAGTCCACGCAAACCGCTTAACATCTCTGTTGGGGGAGTGATGACACGCTTTGCAGCACCGCACTGCAAACTTTCTTTGCTACAGCTTTTCATTGTTTTCACCTTCTTACTTTTACTGTGCCTGTTTTTCCTGTTTTAATCTTCCATTCAATATGTAATCTCTACAAACTCATCTGGATCATCCAGCTTAGTCGTATTTTTGACTCGCTGATATTGATTTTGCTCCTCGAGTCGGTACAGTCGGTACATGGTCATGCCTGAAAAAACGTAGCCTGCAAAACAGATAAATCCTGTTACCTCTCCTGTCACCATATTAATCAATAAATTGACCAGCACAGCTCCAGCAGTCAGAAACATGGTGACAGCGGTAAAACGCATCCGCTTCTCGTACTGCTCTGCGGCGCTGCGAAACACACGTGCAATCATATCCCGCTTTGCTGTTACCTTTGTGAATACGTTCATAGTAACCAGCAGGACAGAAACAAAGGTAATACCATAGAACAGAATGACGTACCAGCAACTGTTAGCCTCGCAGTTGATCACACCGCAGACCAGAAAGAGCAGAACCGCTATAGCATATAGAAACCCTACTGCAATTTTCCTGCGTTTCCAAAGCTCTTCCGGAACATTCTCCCGATAATAGTCTCCGGTGTATACGTGTTCAATTTTAAGTCCTCCATTTGGCGTGACAACCTCACGCTCACTGAAGCCGTCAAAATAACGATTATAGCTTTTTGCGCCTCTCCGTTGCTCCATCGTAATACCTCCAATTCCATACCAAGCAGTGATATGATTGCACGGCTGGTGTTAGTTAATCTCTTTTACCCGGCAACAGGAGACCATGTGTCCTTCTTCCACCTCTTCCAGCTTCTGAGGCTGTTTGCACTGTTCAGAAGCATAGGGGCACCTTGCATAGAAACGGCACCCGGGTTTGGGATTGATGGGTGAGGTCAACTCTCCCTGAATCAGGATTCGTTTGGTGGGGTGATCCACGTCAACGGAAGGAACGGCGGACAGCAACGCCTTAGTATAAGGGTGCAGAGGGCTTTCAAACAGCTTTTCTGTGGAGGCCGTCTCCACCAGCTGCCCCAGGTACATGACGCAGATATTATTAGCAATCAGCTTCACCACGCTCAGGTCATGGGTAACGAACATCAGCGTCAGATTATTCTGCTCCTGCAAATCCATCAGCAGGTTCAATACCTGAGCCTGGATGGAGACGTCCAGCGCAGATACCGGCTCATCGCACACGATAAACTTGGGGTCAAGCGCCAGCGCTCTGGCAATGCCCACACGCTGACGGCGCCCACCATCAAGTTCGTGGGGATAGGACATGCGCAACCGCTGCTCAACCCCAGTGTAGTCCATCAGCTCAGTGACCTTTTCCTCCAACTCCTTGCCCTTCCAACCGTAGCATTTCAGGGGGTCTGCAATGATCTCCTCAATCGTCATTCTTGGGTTGATAGAGGAATAGGGATCCTGAAAGATAATCTGCATCTCCTGACGGATACGCTTCAGCTCCTTGCGCTTTAGGAAGGTGATGTCCTCGCCGTTCAGGAAAATCTGGCCGTCCGTGCTTTCATGCAGATGGATAATCGTACGGCCCAGGGTAGATTTGCCACAGCCGGATTCTCCGACAACACCCATCGTAGTGCCGGGGTTAATCTGAAAGGAAACGTCGTCCACCGCGTGCAGCAATCCGCCATGAACCTCAAAATATTTTTTTAGATTTTTTACTTCAATGGCAGGTGTCATTTGATGTCCTCTCCTCTCCTCTTGTGACAACGGCTCAAATGGCCGGGCTCTACCTCATAAGGCTCGGGTGCCACCGTCTTGCAGTGCTCGTCTGCATAGGGGCATCTGGGGCTGAAATAGCAGCCTTGGGGCAGGTTAGACGGATCAGGCGGCAGACCAGGAATCGGATGCAACCGACCGTCCTCCCCTACGAACTGGGGCAGGGAATGGAACAAACCACGGGTGTAGGGATGACTCGGGTCATGAAACACCTGGTACTTATCGCCGGACTCAACAATCTGCCCGGCATAAACCACGGCCACATCGTCGCAGCATTCTGCCACAACGCCCAAGTCATGGGTAATCAGGATCATCGAGGTGCCCCTCTCGTCCCGCAGCTTCATAATCAGATCTAATACCTGAGCCTGAATCGTTACATCCAAAGCGGTGGTAGGCTCGTCCGCCAAAAGCAGCTCTGGGTTGCAGGCAAGGGCGATTGCGATAACGATACGCTGCTTCATTCCTCCGGAGAACTCATGGGGATAGTTCAGGAACCGCTCCTTGGGGATGCCTACCATCTCAAGCAGCTCCATGCCACGCGCCATGGCATCCTTCTTGGACAGATTCTCATGGATTTCCAGAGATTCCATAATCTGCTCACCCACGGAGTGCACCGGGTTCAGGGCGGTCATAGGATCCTGGCTAATCAAGGCGATCTTCGCGCCACGAACCTTTTCCATCTCTTTTTCAGGCAGGTTCATAATATCCACGCCCTCCAGATGGATATCGCCCTCAAAGGTCTTTGTGGCGCCCTCCGGCAGCACCCGGATGATGGACTTTGCAATAGTTGTCTTGCCTGCTCCGGTCTCACCCACCAGACCAAGGGTCTTTCCTTTCTCCAGTGAAAGGGACACTCCATTTACCGCATAAATGGGAATCTCGTTGGAGGTGTACACCACTGACAGGTCTTTTACTTCTAAATAATTGCTCATTCCGTTGCCCTCCATCAGGTCTTCATCTTCGGATCCAGCGCGTCACGCAGTGCGTCGCCGAACAGTGCCATGCACCAACTGAAAATCATAATAATCAGGCCGGGGAACACAATAAGATAAGGCGCTGTCCGCAGGTAATTGCGTCCATCGCTGAGCATGGCGCCCCACTCTGCCATGGGCGGCTGAATGCCCAAGCCCAGGAAGCTAAGTCCTGCTGCAGAAGTGATAGTGCCGCTGATTCCCATAAAGAAGCCCAGCAGCAAGGGGGAAATGGAGTTCGGCAGCAAGTGGGTGAACATGATTTTGGGCTTACTGCAATGGTATGCCTCTGCAGCCTCCAGGTACTCCTGACCGCGTTCCCGAAGAATCTGGCCACGAAGCATACGAGTAGGTCCAAAGATGCCGCCTACCGTCAACGCCACCAGCGTTGTGAAGTAGCCGGGGCCAAGAGCCGCAGAGATGATGATGGACAGAAGCGTGCCGGGAAGGGACATCATAACGTCACCACAACGCATGATGATGGATTCCACAATTCCGCCGAAGTAACCCGCCAGACAACCCAGAATGCAGGCGCAGACTAAGCTGACGACAGAACCAAGCATACCAAGTGTCAGGGAATATCTGGAGCCGTAGATTAAGCGGCTCAGCACATCACGTCCCAGCTGATCCGTACCAAAGGGGTGCGCCCAGGACGGCGGGGACAGAAGAGCTGACTTATCAAGCTCATAAGGATCATAGGGCGCCAGAAGCGGCGCAAAGATGGCAACGAGTACAAAAAAGGCGATTACGCACAAGCTGATGGTAGCTGCCCTATCCTTCAGCACCCGTCTGAAAATCATGACAAACTGGGATTCTTTCCTCCTGCGCGTCTTAACCGGCGAACCAGCATTAGCCTGTGATTTTACCATGCTTTTTCGGCCTCCTTCCTTTCTTTGTAGAGCTGACGTACTGAGCTTTAATACGTGGATCGATAAATGCGTAGCACAAGTCAACCAACAGCATACACAGGGCGTTCGCGGCAGCCAAAATGATTGTAACGGCCTCTACCACTGGGTAATCTCGGTTATTTACAGCTGTCAGCATATAGGTACCTACACCGGGAATTGAGAACGTACGCTCTGTCATCAGAGAGCCGGTGATGATGCCGCCGACTGTGCCGCCCACCAGCGTGATGACGGGCATCAGTGCATTGGGAAGCACATGATGGGTCATAACCGCCCGGGAGCTGACGCCCTTGGCTCTGGCAGTGGTGACGTAATCGTCCCGCATGACCTCCAGCAGTGACTGGCGAATCTGACGGGCACTGCCGACCCAGCCACCCAGGACACCGCCGATAATCGGAAGGATATAGTGCTTCCAGGAACCAATACCAGAGGCAGGGAGAATCCCCAAAGTGATGGAGAACAGCACGATCAGTTCCATGTTCAGCCAGAAAGAGGGAATGGACTGGAACAGCATAGCCAGCGAAACCACGCCGCGATCCTGCCACTTGCCACGGTGTGTGGCCGCCATAATGCCGACGGGGATACCAATACATACGTCAAGAATCAGGTGGGAAACGCTGATAAAAAGCGTTCTGGGAATACGGGTCGCAATCTCGTTCACAATCGAGGTGCCGTAGAACCAGGAGGTGCCGAAGTCAAGCCGTACGACGTTCCACAGATACTGACCCAGACGAATCAGGAACGGGCCTTCCAGCCCCATTGCTGTCCGCTTTGCCACAATCTCCTCATAGGTCGCCTCTGACCCGAGCAGCTGCGCCGCCGGGTCGCCGGGAACGACGTTCATAATGGTGAATATCAGGATTGCCGCCATGAGAATGACCACCAGCGACATAAGGATTCTCCTGATGACATATCGATACATTGTTTCATCTCCTCATGGATAGACTAAGGGCGTAGTGCCACAATTTTTGCGGCACTACGCCACAATTCGCTTATTTCGCTTTAGATTGTGCGTATTGCATTACTTCGCCCAGTAGAACGCATTATAATAGGTATCCTGACCGGTGGGGGAGAGGACAACCTGAATGCCATCCCGGACAACGTAGCTGCTGTAGGTGTTGTACATACCATAAGTCAGGCACAGAGCGATCGTATAGTCATGGAATTCCGCAACCGCTTCCTCGCTGTAACCTTCGATAGAGCACACATTGGCCAGCATCTCTGCCAGGGTATCGTCCTCATAGTAACCGAGGGTGCCATCCCAGGCGTTCTCGCCCTGAACGTATGCCTTATCCCAGGCGTTCCAGATATAGTCCTCAGAACCGACCTGGCTGACCTCGATGTCCCAGCTGCTGCGGTCGTTGGACATATACTCTCTCATAAGGTTCTGGTCCAAGGTCAGGATCTCGCAAGTGATGCCGACGGCCTGCAGCTGAGACTGGATGCACACGCCCAGGTCGGAGCTGGAGCTGAGCATAAGCGTGATGCTCAGGCTGCCGTCGCCGTAGCCAGCTTCCTCCAGCAGCTCCTCCGCCTTATCGGGGTCATACTGGTAGTAGTTATCTTCAGTATCCCAAGCGGAGTCATAGTCCAGCAGATACGGGCTGCCCAGTTCGTGGGTGGCCACTGCGTCGCCGGCATAGAGCATTTCAATCAGGTAGTCGATGTCGATGGCATAACTGATAGCTTCACGAACACGCACATCGTGGAGGGGGCTGGCCTCATCGGTGTTATAGAACAGGCAAGTGGTCAGGC
>JAJQEV010000104.1 GCA_021201475.1 Clostridiales bacterium | reverse complement strand
ACGCCGTAAATTGCTCCGCCAAGAAATGGGGGAAAGAAGGCGGCTTAGGGAGGGGCTTCGGGGCCTCGCCCCTCCCTAAGAACCCTCCCCCTATCCCACTGGCGGCTAGCGCCTTGTCCCTCAATCAGGTGGTCTATCCCGTTAGAGACTGACAAAATCGAAGCCCAGCGAAGCGGGTTCGATTTTGAGAGGAGGCGTTGCGGAGCGACTGAGGGTTCGGCGTCAGCCGGACACGAAGGATACGAAGCTAACGCCGACGAGGTGAGACTGCCGCCGATGGCGGCTGGCGGGGATTGCTGCCTCGTCTCTCCGCCGTCAAGCGGCATTTCCGCTGCGCTCCCTAGCCTTACGGCGGGACGGGCGACAATTTTGTTGCCCTTTGGTCGTGGAAATCTGACTGTACGGCTGCATGATTCTCTTCAACCCAAGATAGATTGCGTCTTTAAGTTGATGACATTGCTTTTAGGGGAGCCAATAAAGTGGCGGTTACAACAACCTCTTGCCGCCCCTGAAAGGGGAGGGGAACCGGCGATAGCCGGTGGAGGGGTTCCTATGCGAAACGGATTTCAAAATTGAGTTCCGTGCCGAATCCCGGCAGACAGCGGTTTGCGTTGACACAAAGATTTCCGGCTGATATAATGAACAGCAGTTTTGGAGGGTATTGTTATGGAGACTTGGACGGTAACACTACAGGAATGGCAGGCCAGCCCGGAGGACTATCAAATCATTGACATCCGGGACGCCCTCGCCTTTGCCTATGGCCATATGCCGGGGGCGGTGAATCTCCCCCTGGAGGCGCTGCGGGCAGACCCCAGCCACCTGCCCCAGGGGAAGCGACCCCTGCTGTGCTGCAAGAGCGGGGCAATCAGCGGCCAGCTGGTTCAGGAGCTGCGGGAGGCGGGCTATCCCGTCTATGACCTGCCGGGGGGTTACTACGGCTGGCTCCGGCAGAAGCTGATGCAGGAGGAGAACCGGGCAGCGGAGGTGGAAAAGAGTATTCGCAAGAAGTTCCACCGCCAGCTGTGGAGCAAATTTGCCAAGGCCATCCAGACCTATGAACTGGTGCAGCCGGGGGATAGCATCGCGGTGTGCATTTCCGGCGGCAAGGACTCCATGCTGATGGCCAAGCTGTTCCAGGAGTTAAAACTCCATAACAAGTTCCCCTTTGAGGTGAAGTACCTGGTCATGGACCCGGGCTACAGCCCCGCCAACCGGGAAATCATCGAGCGGAACGCCCGGATGCTGTCGGTGCCCATCCATGTGTTTGAAACGGACATCTTCGACTCCGTGTTCCATGTGGAGAAGTCCCCCTGCTACCTGTGCGCCAGGATGCGCCGGGGGTACCTCTATCAGGAGGCCCGGAGGCTGGGCTGCAACAAAATCGCCCTGGGCCACCACTTTGACGACGTGATCGAGACCAATCTGATGGGGATGCTGTTCGGCGGCCAGGTGCAGACCATGATGCCCAAACTCCACAGCACTAACCATCCGGGGATGGAACTGATCCGCCCCATGTACCTGATTCGGGAGGAGGACATCAAGCGCTGGCGGGATTACAACGACCTCCACTTCCTCCAGTGCGCCTGCAAGTTCACCGAGACGTGCAGCGTTCGGGGCACCGGCGACAGCGCCTCTAAGCGTCTGGAGACGAAGGAGCTGATTCGCACCCTGAAGGAGAAGAATCCCCAGGTGGAGTATAACATCTTTCATGCACTGGAGAACGTGAACCTGAGTACCGTCCTGGCCTACAAGGACGCGGACGGGGTACACAGCTTTCTGGATACTTATGACGCACCCGATGGGGTAAAATCATCAACGTAAGAACTTCTCTTTGGTTTCCTGAGCAACACTACAATTTCCGCACAGAAAAATCAGATTAGCATGACCAAAGGATAACAACAAAGCTCCTACAGCCGCCATCGGCGGCAGCTTTGGCGCGTAGAAAGTCACATCGTCTCTGACGGAATAGACCACTTGCAGATTCAGCAACGCGAAGCCCGGCGGAACACAGGGGAGGTTCTTAGGAGGGGACGCACAGCGCCCCCTCCTGAGCCGCCCTCTTTCCCCCATTTCTCGGCGGAGCGAGAAATGGGGCCCGCCGGGAGGGCAAAACGCATTTCCCTTATCATTCCTTGCCTAAGGAAAAATTCCCTAAATAAATGACATTACGTTCAATAAATGCAAAAGATGCAAAGCAAAAAACCGCCCTCCCGGAAGGATATTCCCTCCGGGAGGGCGCCGTATTGCTTACAGGCAGGCTTGCAGCTCCTCCGCCCGGTCCACCCGCTCCCAGGGAAGGTCCAGCTCCGGGCGGCCAAAGTGGCCGTAGGCGGCGGTCTGCTCGTAGATGGGGCGGCGGAGATCCAGACACCGGATGATGGAAGCGGGGCGCAGGTCAAAGACCTGGTTCACCAGGTCGGCCAGCTTCTCATCGCTGACAATACCGGTGCCCATGCTGTCCACCAGAACGGAGACGGGATGGGCCACGCCGATGGCGTAGGCCAGCTGGAGCTGGCACCGGTCGCACAGGCCGGAGGCTACCAGATTTTTCGCCACATAGCGGGCCATGTACGCGGCGCTGCGGTCCACCTTGGTGGGGTCCTTGCCGGAGAAGGCCCCGCCGCCGTGGGCGGCGGCCCCGCCATAGGTGTCCACGATGATTTTCCGGCCGGTCAGACCGGCGTCCCCCACGGGGCCGCCCACCACGAAGCGGCCGGTGGGGTTCACATAGAGCTTCGTCTCCGGCCGAAGGAAATGTTTGGGCAGGTTGGGGCGGATGACCTCCTCCACGATGGCCTCGGTCAGCTCCCTGTGGGAGATGTCCGGGTCGTGCTGGGTGGAGACCACCACAGCGGGGCACCACTCCGGGCTCCCCGCCTCGTCATAGGCCACGGTGACCTGGCTCTTGCCGTCCGGGCGCAGCCAGGGGAGGGCGCCGCTTTTCCGGCGCTCCGCCAGGGCGCGGGTCAGGTTGTGGGCCAGGGCGATGGGGGCGGGCATCAGTTCCTTCGTCTCCCGGCAGGCGTAGCCGAACATCATGCCCTGGTCGCCTGCGCCGATCAGGTCGGCCTCGTCCGCCGCCCCCTGGCGATGCTCGGAGGAGCAGTCCACCCCCATGGCGATGTCGGCGGACTGCTGCTCCAGGGAGGTCATAATGGCGATGGAGTTCACGTCAAAGCCGTACTCCGGTTTGTTGTAGCCGATGCGGTCCACGGTGCGCTTTACCACAGCGGGGATGTCCACCTGGGCGGAGGTGGACAGTTCACCGGTGACCAGGACGAAGCCGGTATTGGTCACCGTCTCGCAGGCCACGCGGCCCATGGGGTCCTGGGCCAGCACCGCGTCCAGCACCGCGTCGGAGACCTGATCGCACAGCTTGTCAGGATGGCCTTCCGTGACGGATTCAGAGGTAAAAATACGGTTTGACATTGTCTTAGGTTCCTTTCTTTCTTCCGTTGCGGGAAAAAGACGAAAAACACGTTCCGGCGACGGAACGTGCAGCTTGTGGTCTATCCCCATCTTTCGATACAGTACCGCCGGATTTGGCACCTTGCGCGCTTGCGCAGGTTGTCGGGTTTCATCGAGCCGTTCTCTCCACCACTCTTGATAAGGTTATGCAGTTGTTTGATACGCTTATTATAACAGAGCGGAGCCTGATGTCAAGGCCCGCTTTTTTCCCAAAAAGGTGGGAATGGGGAAAATCAGCCTTGTTTGATTTGCCGATGGCGGGTCGGGCGGGGTGCTGGGAAATCCTCATATATTTTTGAAAAACCGTGCAGGAGAGGCTTGACAAACCCCTGAAACTTCGGTATGATGAATCCGATAGTTATGGTGCGCCCTGCGGAGCGATTTGCGGGCGGCGCTATACTGTTCTTGCGGATGTAACATCCTGAGCATTTTATTCTAGTATAAATGGAGGCGAATTGAGAATGGACATCTATGAAAAGGTTTGTGACGTTTTGGCAGAGTACAGCGGCCGCGACGCTTCTGAGTTCACTGCTGAGACCAGCTTTGAGGATCTGGGCATTGACTCCCTGGCTACTGCCGAGCTGGTGATGGAGCTGGAGGAAGAGCTGAACGTTGAGCTGGAGCTGGACGAGAAGATCGGCACCATCGGTGAGCTGGTCGCCTTTGTTGAGAAGAAAGTCGGCTGATTACGATCAATCGTACACAGTGCTGCGGGCATCGGCGGGGCAAACCGCCGGTGCCTTCGGTATCTTTGCGCGCCGTCACGAATATGACGCGGCAGGGTCTGTGTGCTGTCCGGCCCGCTGCGGGCAGCCGAAGAAGGGAAAATCTCCATTGGGCCGCTTTTGGGATTTTTGCTTCCGTTTAGATAGAAGGCAAGCGGCTAGAATGGAGCTTTTATGGGTAAAATCGCGTTTGTTTTTTCCGGCCAGGGCGCTCAGTACCCCGGCATGGGCTGGGAGTTGGCGGAGCATAGCCCCGCCGCCAAAGCCGTCTTTGACCTGGCGGACAGCATCCGCCCCGGCACCAGTGAGCAGTGCTTCTCCGGCACCAAGGAGGAGCTGACCGTCACCAGCAACACCCAGCCGGATATGTTTGCCGTGGAGGTGGCTGCCGCCGCCGCACTGCGGGAGGCGGGCATTGAGCCGGATATGCTGGCGGGTTTCTCCGTGGGCGAGATTTCGGCTCTGGGCTTCTCCGGCGCGGTCAGCGTGGAGGACGCCTTCCGGGTGGTGTGCGCCCGGGGCAAGTTGATGCAGGCCGCCTCTGACGAGGCGGATACGGGCATGGTCGCCGTGGTCAAGCTGTCCCCCCAGAAGGTGGAGGAGTTGGCCGCCCAGTGCGACCAGGTCTATCCCGTCAACTATAACTCCGAGGGCCAGACGGCCTGCGCCGGTCTGTCCGCCTCCATGCCCGCCTTCCGGGCCATCGTGAAGGAAGCCGGGGGCCGGGCCATCCCGCTGAAGGTGGCGGGGGCCTTCCACTCCCCCTTTATGCACTCCGCCGCCGTGGGGATGGTGGACGTGCTGGCGCCGCTGGAAATCGGCGCACCCAAGTACCCCCTGTACTCCAACGTTACCGCCCAGCCCTATGAGGAGGGGAAGTACAAGGAGCTGCTGACGAAGCAGGTGGAGAACCCCGTCCGCTGGCAGCAAATCGTGGAGAATATGGTGGCCGCAGGGGCGGACACCTTTGTGGAGGTTGGCCCCGGCAGCACCCTGACCGGCCTGATTAAGCGCATCGCGCCCGATGTGCTGGCGTTGAATGTGGAAAATGTCGCCACGCTGAATGGGGCTGTCGCCGCCATCCGGGGCTGACAGGAAACAAATGGAGGTTTACAATATGGCTGAATTAAGCGGAAAAGTAGCGCTGGTCACCGGCGCGGCCAGAGGCATTGGCTACGCCATTGCCGACACCCTGGCCCGGGACGGCGCGGATGTGGTGATTTTTGACCTGTGCGCGGAGGAGGACGGCGCAGCCGCCGCCCGGCAGATTACCCAAACCCACGGCGTCAGGGCATCCTTCAAGCGCTGCGACGTGTCTGACTTCGCGGGGGTGGATGCCGCCGTGAAGGAGGTCATCAAGGAGATGGGCGGCGTTGACATCCTGGTGAACAACGCCGGCATCACCCGGGACAAGGTGCTCCTCGCCATGAGCGAGAAGGATTGGGACATGGTGCTGAACATCAACCTGAAGAGTATGTTCAACACCATCCACGCCTGCTACCGCAACTTTATGAAGAAGAAGGCGGGCAAGATTATCAACATTTCCTCTGTCTCCGGCCTGATGGGCAACGCGGCCCAGGCCAACTATACCGCCGCCAAAGGCGGCGTCATCGCCCTGACCAAGACGGTGGCCCGGGAGTTGGCCACCCGCGGCATCAACTGTAATGCCATTGCCCCCGGCGCCATCGAGACGCCCATGACGGCCAACATGGATCAGAAGGCCCTGGACGCCCTGATCGCCACCGTCCCCATGGGCCACATGGGCAAGGCGGAGGACATTGCGGAGTGCGCCGCCTTCCTGGCCTCGGACAAGGCCAAGTATATCACCGGCGAGGTCATCCGGGTGGATGGCGGCATCGCCATGTGACAGGTGGTATCGGTTCCGGATTTCTGCAAACGGCTGCGGCGCGCCCTGGGTGCGCCGCAGTTTTTTTGTTCTCTTTTTGAGGGGGATGCGGCAAAAAAAGATTGCCAATTTTAGGGCGGTATGTTATAGTAGTAACAGTCAGTCTGCGGGGGAACCTGGTGCGCCTTATGTTCTGTTTTCCCGGCGCTCCCCGTGAAAGCACTGATAAACTGCAGCGAATGTGTTTCACGAAATGACCCGAAAGGATGTACACAGCTATGAGAAGAGTCGTCGTAACCGGCCTTGGCACGGTAAACGCCCTGGGCAACGAGGTTGCCACCGCATGGGAGAACGTGATTGCTGGGAAGCATGGCATTACCACCATCACCAGGTTTGACCTCACCGGCTTCCGTGCTACGGTGGCTGCCGAGGTCAAGGACTTTGACCCCACCCTTTATATGGACCGGCAGGAGGTGCGCCGGTATGACCTGGCCATTCAGTACGCCGTGGCTGCGGCGGATCAGGCGGGGAAGAACTCCGGCATTGAGGGTACCATCGACCCCAAGCGCCTGGCCTGCTACTTCTCCTCCGGCATCGGCGGTCTGAGCACCATGGCCACGGAGCAGCAGAAATTCCTGGAGAAGGGCCCCCGCCGCGTGTCCCCCTTCACCATCACCAATATGATGGGCAACGGCTCCGCCGGTACCGTGGCCATCAAGCACGGCTGCAAGGGTGCCTGCCTGAGCATCGCCACCGCCTGCGCCTCCTCCACCAACGCCGTCGGCGAGGCCTACCGCAGCATTAAGGACGGCTATTCCGACGCCGCCTTTGCCGGCGGCACCGAGGCCGCCATCGTCCCCCTGGGCGTGGCCGCCTTCATCAACTGCCAGGCGCTGAGCTGCACCGCCGACCCCGACCGGGCCTCCATCCCCTTTGACAAGGAGCGCAACGGCTTCGTCATGGGCGAGGGCGCGTCCTGCCTGGTGCTGGAGGAGTATGAGCACGCCAAGGCCCGTGGCGCAAAGATTTACGCCGAGATCTGCGGCTACGGTGTTACCTGTGACGCCCATCACATCACCGCCCCCGACCCGGAGGGGGAGGGCGGCGGCGACGCCATCGCCCAGGCGCTGGAGCAGGCCGGCGGGTATCAGGACGCCGCGAAAGTATATATCAACGCCCACGGCACCTCCACCCCCATGAATGACAAAATCGAGACCCTGGCCATCAAACGGGCCTTCGGTGAGGAGGACGCGAAAAAGCTGATGGTGTCCTCTACCAAGGGCGCGGTGGGCCATATGCTGGGCGCGGCCGGCGCCACCGAGGCGGTGTTCTCCGTGATGGCGCTGGAGACGGGCATCGTCCCCCCCACGGTGGGCTATCAGGTGCCAGACCCGGAGTGCGACCTGGACGTGGTGCCCAACACCGCCAGAGAGGCGGAGCTGGAGCTGGTGCTGTCCACCAGCCTGGGCTTCGGCGGGCACAACGCCTGCGTGGCCTTCCGCAAGGCGGAATAATTGCAAGTCTTAAAGCTTTCTTCATGGAAAAGCTACAATTCGTTCACTGTTCCTCCGGCGTTTTGTGAGAGAATGGGAACGGAAGAAAACAATGGATAAAAAGGCGTCAGCCTTTTGCGGAAAGGAGCACAATTATGAACCTGGAAGAAATCCGTCAAGTCGTTGCCTTTATGAAGGAGAACGGCGTCTGTGAACTGTCCTACACGGAAAAGAACGCTTCCGTCAGTCTGAAGCTGGCCCCGCCTCCCCCTCCCCACGGGAAGGGCCCCGGCGGTCATCCCTGGAAGGAGCGTAAGGGTGCGCCGGAAGCGGAGGAGAACCCCTTTGAGCCGGATTACAGCGGCGTCTCCGTGGAGTTCTATGACGATGGGGACGAGGCCGATGAGGACAGCATGGAGCTGAAAAAGGCCGCCAAAGCCGCCAAGAAGGCCGCCAAGGCCGCGGTGAAGGAAGCCCGCGCCGCTGCCAAGGAGGCCGCCAAGGCCGCGAAAGCCGCCGTCAAGAAGGCAACCGACAATGTGAACGCCGCCGAGCAGGTGGACGCAGAGGAGCAGGCCGTCGAGGTGGAGTTGGACGCTGCCGAAGCCGAACTGGACGCTATGGATGCGGAGTTGGACGCCGCCGAGGCCGAGCTGGACGCGGAGCAGGATGCTGCCGAGGCAGAGCAGGACGCCGCCGAAGCGGCGGAAGAGCCTGCCGACGAGGCCCAGCCGGAGGAGAAGGGCAACACCGTGGTAGTCACCATCGATGCGGAGAGCCTCAAGGCCGGAGCCAAGGAAGCGGCCGACAAGGTGACCGATGCGGTGGTCACCACCGCCAAAATCGGCATGGAGTTGGGCAAGCAGGGCCTGCAATTTCTGAAGGATAAGCGGGACGAGTATCTGGCGAATAACGAAGCGCCCAATACCCCCGACGCCCCCGCCCAGCAGCCGGAGGAGCCGGAAGCCCCCGAAGCGCCCATCGAAATTGAAATCACGCTGGAGGACGACAGCCAGCAGAAAGACGAGGACTGACCTCCATGAATCAGGAAGAGATCAAGCAGATCATCCCCCACCGTGACAATATGCTGCTGGTGCAGGAGGCCGAGGTGATGGACGGCGTCGCCCGCGCCAAATACCATGTCTCCGGGGAGGAGTGGTTCCTGAAGGGCCACTTTCCCGGCAACCCGGTGGTGCCCGGTGTGGTACTGTGCGAGATGATGGCCCAGGGCGCCTGCGTCCTGCTGGCCGGTCAGGCCACTTCCGATGTGACCCCCATGTTCACCAGCCTGGACAAGGCCCGCTTCAAGAACCCTGTCCGCCCTGGCGACACGCTGGAGAGCCAGAGCACCATCACCAAGCACAAGGGCCCCTTCTACTGGTGTGAGGCCAAGGGCTATGTGGATGGTAAGCTGTGCGTCAGCGCGGAGTTCTCCTTCGCCCTGGTGAAGGGCGGAGATAAGTAAACGCCCCGCGCCTCTGCGCGACCTGAAAAGTATCAAGAGAGCCTTTACCGGAAACGGCAAAGGCCCTCTTTTTGCTGTTTTTATAGAAAATCAGAGAAAAAAGCGGGGAATCTCATGGAAATTTCCATTTTACTTTTTCCGCGGCCTTTCCTATAATAGTAACAGTATCTGCCGGGCTGCTTCCTGCGAGCTCCGGCGGTTTCATTCTGTTGACAGGGGCGATTGAGTGCAATGACGATTGGTACCGTATTTTTCCAGATGCTGTCGCTGGCGATTCTGATTCTGGTGGGTGTGGTGATTTCCCGTATCAAAATGGTGGATGACCACGGCATGGGGCAAATCTCCAGGCTCATCAACTATGTGTTCAACCCCATGCTGATGGTGTCCTCCGCCATTGACAGCGTGGGGAGCATTGATAAGCAGGTCATGCTGCTGCTGTTTGGACTGGCCGCCGTACTCTATCTGGCGCTGATTCTCATCGGCCGCTTCGCCGCGCCCCTGTTCGACAAGCGCCCCGGCCAGAAGGAGATGTACCAGCTGATGTTCATCTTCTCCAACGTGGGGTTCATGGGCATCCCGGTGATTCGGGGGGTGTTCGGCGCGGAGAACGTGGTCTATGTGCTGGCCTTCGTGTTCGTGTTCAACATCGTCTTCTACACCTACGGCGTGGCCCTGCTGGACGGCGGCCTGTCCAGGGGCTCCCTGAAAAAGATGCTGAATCCGGGCACCATCAGTGCAGTGGTGACGCTGTTCATCGTGCTGCTGGAGCCTCAGGTGCCGGAGTTCCTCAGCAGCGTGGTGGACTACCTGGGGAGCGCGGCCAGCCCCCTGGCCATGATTGCGGTGGGGGTCACGCTGGCCAACGCGGATTTGAAGGCGGTGTTCCTGAATCCAAAGACGTACCTGTTTACCCTGGTGAAGATGGTGGCGATCCCCCTTATCGCCATTCCGCTGCTGAAGCTGCTGCCCTTCTCCGACACGGTGATCGGCGTCTGCCTGGTGGAAATCGCCATGCCGGTGGCGAACCTGCCCCTGATTTTGGGTACGGAAAAGGGCATCGACTGCACCAGCTGCAGCGCCTCCATCATTATGACTACCCTGGCCAGCGTCCTCACCGTGCCGCTGCTGGTGGCGCTGATTTAAACACAGAGAAAGAAAACCGAGCCTGGCGAACTGCCAGGCTCGGCTTTTGTTTACAGCAAATCCAGCGCGTCCGCCTGCTCCTGCCCCTGGAGGGTCAGGCCCACGCTGCCCTCCTCCAGGTATGGCTCCGCGCTGGGCAGAGTGCAGCCGAAGGCGAAGTCCTGATAATGGCGGGAGCAGCGGTACAGGTCGTAATCCGCCCCGGCGATGGGAACGCCGTAATCCAGGGTGATATAGCCCCGCTTTTGCAGCAGGAGCAGCGCCTCCCCCCAGGTCTTGACCGCATCGGGGGCGCTATCCTCCGCCTCCAGATAGACCGGCGCGGACATGACAAAGGACAGCTCCGGATTCTCCGGGCTGCGCACCAGGAAGCGGCACACCGGCAGGTAGGCGTAGGTGGACAGCTTGGCGAGCAGCACCTTTTCCGGCTCCGTCAGCGGCGGCAGGGCGTTGGGGCAGTTGGCACAGGGCATAAGCAGGACTTCCTTTCTAATTGGGGCAACGTCAGTATGCGCGAAAGGTCGGGAGGCTATCACAGCTTCGTGGTCTTGTCATAGGCGGCGATGACCGCGTCCATGACCGCCCCACGGAAGCCCCGCTCCTCCAGCACACGGACGCCCTGAATTGTGCTGCCCGCCGGGGAGCAGACCGCGTCCTTCAGCGCGCCGGGGTGCTGGCCACTTTCCAGCACCAGCCGGGCGCTGCCCGCCACGGTCTGGGCGGCGTAGCGGACGGCCTTGTCCCGGGGTAGGCCGCAGGCCACGCCGCCGTCGGCCAGGGCTTCGATGAACTGGTAGACCCAGGCGGGGCCGCAGCCGGCCACGCTGCTGGCCGCGTCTATCAGCTGCTCCGGCAGGGGGTCCAGCACCCCGGCAGCGGACATAGCCGCCCGGAAACAGGCTTCCTCATCCTCCGTAACGTCCAGGGTGCAGTAGGGGATGGTGCCCTGGCCGATGGCGGCGGGGGTGTTGGGCATGATGCGGATGATGGGGTAATCGCCCCCGGCCATGGCGCGGATGCGGGCCATGGACTGCCCCGCCGCCATGGTGACGAGGAGGAACCGCTCCTGCCGGGCGGCCCGTTGGGCCAGGATAGGCGCAAGTCCGGACAGCATATCGGCCATCATCTGGGGCTTCACCCCCAGGAAAATCCAGTCGCAGCGGTTCGCCACTGCTTCGTTGCTGCCCGCTTCCGCCCCCAGGGCGGCGGCCAGCCCCTCCGCCTTGGCGGGGGTGCGGTTGGCCAGCAGCAGGGCGGAGCCGCCCGCCGCCTTTGCCACGGCGGTGGCGATAGCGCCGCCCATGTTGCCGCAGCCAATGAAACCATAGAGTTTTGCCATAACTATGTGCCTCCTGAACGTAGAATCAACCGGAAATCACTTTTTTCTTTATCACGGCGCAAGATGCGGCTGCATCTGTCAATCCCGCTCCGCCGCCATCCGCACCGCCAGCTCCAGGGCCAGCTGGGCCACCCTGTCCTTCTCTGACAGCTTGGACTTAGCACTCAGGCTGCGGCAGTCCCACTGCTCCGCCGCCAGGTTGTCCCCCGCGTAGAAGAACTGGAACACTTCCTTCTGCCGGAAGGCGACCAGAGCCGCCACAGCAGAACACTCCATATCCACGCAGACGCAGCCCTGAGCCTTTCGCCGCTCCATCTTTTCCCTGGTCTCCCGATAGGCGGCGTCGGTGGTCCAGGCCTTGCCCATGGTGTAGCTGCACCCGTGGGCGTTCAGAATGTCCACAAAGGTATCCAGATAACGGGGGTTGACGGGCAGTTCATCCGAGGGCGGGGCATAGTGGAAGCTGGTGCCCTCGTCCCGCAGGGCGGCGGTGGGGATGATGATGGAGCAATCCTCAATGGCATTGTCCAGCACCCCGCAGTTACCAAACAGAACCAGCTGCTCCACACCCATGATGAACACGTCCTCCAGCAGGCCCACGCAGGCCGGTGCGCCTACATCGCTGAGGAACAGCGTCACCGGCGTACCCTGATAAACGGCGCGGTAGATGGGAATTTCCATGTTCGCCACCGAGCTGGTGGCAATGGGAACGGCCTCCAACGCCTCCACCATCCGGGCGAAGGTGGTACGGGCAAAGCAGGACACCGCCACCTTGGGCAGATCCGGCACAGGCTGAACAAGGTCAGTGGGGTCGATGATGGCCCGCCGGGTGGGGTCAAATTCGGTCAGAAGCATTGGAACTCCCCCTTTTCTGTTTCTCTGACAGTATTATACCGGTTTCCGGCAAAGTTGTAAAGCAAAACAGCGACCCATCGACGGGAAATCACCTCCGGCAAGGCCGCATAGAGACAATCCCCAACCTCATAGGCTGTCATCAGGCAATCTGAGAAGGGGGAATCAGAAGGGATGCTGTCGGTATTGACGCTGCTGCTCCTACAGGGGCCGCTGTTTACGCTGCGCCTTGGGATGGGAAGCTCCTTCCCCAGACCCCTCAGCCCTGAGGAGGAGCAGCGCTATGTTCAGCTGGCCGCCCAGGGGGACAGCGGGGCGAGGAATCAGCTCATTGAACACAATCTCCGGCTGGTGGCTCACATCGTCAAGAA
The DNA here is from genome assembly GCA_021201475.1 of Clostridiales bacterium. Lineage (GTDB taxonomy): Bacteria > Bacillota > Clostridia > Oscillospirales > Oscillospiraceae > Onthomonas. Next base: position 10,519 of record JAJQEV010000104.1, on the reverse strand, counting down.
GTATTACAACCAGACGGGGGACACGGACGATTTGGTGTCCATCGGCACCATTGGGCTGATCAAGGCGGTGAACACCTATCAGCCGGAGCGACAAATTCGGCTGGCCACCTATGCCGCCCGGTGCATTGAAAATGAAATCCTGATGCACCTGCGCAAGGCCAGACGGCAGGCGGGGGAGGTCTCCCTGAACGATGTGCTGGAGCAGGACGAGGAGGGCAGCGGCCTGTCCCTGATGGATGTGCTGAAGGTGGACGACACTATGCTGGAGGATCTGGACACCCGGGAGAGCTGCGTCCGGGTGCGGGAGGCGGTACAGCGCTGCCTGGGGGAGCGGGAGAAGCTGGTCATCACCCGGCGGTACGGGCTGGACGGGCAGAAGCCCCTGACCCAGCGGGAAATCGCGGCACAGCTGGGAATCTCCAGGAGCTATGTATCGCGCATTGAGAAGAAGGCACTGCGTCAGCTCCAGGACTACATGGAAAACGGGTGAGCCGCATTACGGCTCACCCGTCCTGCTGGGCTGATTCTCCCAGGAGCGCCCGGAACTGCGCCCAGGCGGTTTGATTGTCCCCAGGCTCCGATGCCAAGGCCAGCCGCTTCTCCCGAAGGAGCGGCCCCTGGGACAGAATGGATACCAGCGCATGGTTGAGGGCGCTTTGGTCGTTTCCGCATACCCAGCCGCAGCCGGTCTGGGTAATCATTTCCCCGCTGGAGGAGGTCTCCACAGACAAAACCGGCAGGCCAACGCACCGGGCCTCCTCCACCACCATGGGCGCTGCCTCATGGTAGGAGGTCACCAGCAGCAAATCTGCGCCCGCCATAAACCGGTAGGGGTTGCGCTGCTCCCCGTAAAACCGGACGAAGGTTCCGATGTGCAGCTCCTCCGCCAGGGCCTGGAGGCTGGCGCGCAGATTGCCATCGCCGACGATGTGGAGTGTCAGGGGAAGCCCTGCGGAGATGCCGCAGGCCACCGCATAAATGGCCCGGTCAATTGCCTTCTCATGGGCGAGCCTGCCCACGGTCAGCAGATGGAGCCGCCCCGCCTCGTATGGGGGAGGGGACGCGGCGGCCAGCTGCCGGATGAGGTCGTATCTGTGGAAGTTCCGCGCCGTCAAACAGTTGCTGCCCAGCGCCGGGAGGGTCTGCACAAAGGCCCTCCGGCAGCCGTTGGAGCAGGCGGCGATGCGGTCGAACCCGGCGTAGAGCCGGTCATTTTGCCTGTGGGCCGCGCCGCTGGCAGCGTAGTCACAGTGGAGGTAGGCGATTTTCCGTTCCGCGCTGACGTAACGCAGAACGAACTCATTGACGCCACCGTAAAAAGAGCGGATACGCCCGTTTTGCAGGTAAGAGATAGCGTAGTCGTAGTGTCCTTCCAGCTTCCGCTGACTGAGCCCAATCAGCCCCATGGCGGCGGGGCGTCCGAAGCACTTGCAGACGGCGGCGAGGCATCCCCGGAGCAGCCTGTCCCGCCAGGACTGGCAGTTCTGCTGACTGACGCCCAGGTAGCGGAACAGGGATGGGCAGGCGACGACCCTGACCTTTGGCGGCAGTTCGTCCAGATAGGCGCCGGTTTTGCTGAACAGGTACAGGGTGACATCGTAGCGGCCATCTATGGCCCAAAGGAGGTTGCACAGGCTCTTCTGTACCCCGCCGACCTTCATGTTATTGTTTACGATGATGACTTTCTTCATGGCGGCCCCCACTGTCAGGCGCAGTTTGATGTAACCCTGTTTTTCAGTGTATCATAGCAAATCCGGTTTTTCAACCGGATTTGCGCCGGGAGGGGAGGGCGGCCGAATCGAGGGGCCGCTACGCATCTTCAAAATTTATAACAGCCGCATCCTCGTAGGCGGCGAACGCCGCCCAAAAGGTTTCCTCAGTGACCGTTTCCTCTGCCCCACCTTGCACGCGATAACAGGCTTCCCCTCCGTCGGCATCATAGACGATGCGATACTGCGCGTCCAGCACGAAGCGCTTGCTGTTGGCATCGAGCCGGTACCGTTCCACGCTACTGTTGGAAGCGGTATAAATGCAGTCGCTGCCGATTCTGACAGAGTAGGCCGTGCTTTTGCTTTCAGGGCTCTCCAGGGTACCAAGGTCGTAAAGCACCCCATTCGCTACACAATATGCGCTGCAACGAATGGCCGCAGCGTTGCCGTATCCGTCGTCGAAGGTGCCGTCCGCAATCAACAAAACGTTGGCATCCGCTCCGATGTCCACCAGGGCGAAGGCATCTTCGTCCGTCAGGTTCAGGCCCAGCGCCTCGTAGGAGGCGATTTCCTGCGCCGACTGCCTATCGCCGCCGGAGGCCCCCGTTGTGGCAAACAATGCAAGGATGGAGAGGATGGCGGCGGCACTGATGAGGTAGACGCCAATGGAGGTTTTTCGCGTTTTCATAATGGCGATGATACGCTCCCTGATGGCGTTCCTGCTGAAGCTGTTGCAGAAGGGGAGCAGGCCGCTTTGCCGGGCTTCCATGCGGATGAGCATATAGGAGTAGTCCGCCCTGGACGCATCCCCAAACCGCCGGATAACGCATTCATCACAGGCCAGCTCGATGTCCCGCTGAAAGAGGGCATACATCACCCATACCAGCGGATTGCACCAGTGGATACAAAGGGCCAGGGCGGCGAGCAGCTTTTTCACCCCGTCAAAGTGGCGGATATGCACATATTCGTGCAGGAAAATGTAGGATAACTGACTGGCGTTTTCCCAATCCGTCTGTTTGGGCATTAAAATGACGGGCTTTACGATTCCGTAGGTCAGCGGCGCGGCGATTCGGTCGGACTGCCGGATAGAGACGGGACGCAGCAGCGGATGCTCCGCCAGCCACAACGCCGCAAACGCATTCTGAACTGGCAGGGAGGCGGAAAACTCCACCCGCCAGTGCAGGTAAGAGAGCGCGAAAAACGCACCACAGACCAGTGCCCCCGCCAGCCAGACAACAAACCAGACGGAAAGGGCGGACGCCGCTCCGGAGCCCGCGCCCTGCCCGGCGGACACGCCACCGCCTGCTGCCAGCTGCCCCTGCACAGCGGTCACGGCAGCGCCCACCGGCGTTTCCTCCAGCGAGCCGATGACCTCACTGCGGCCAAGCAAGGAGTACACACTGGTCACAGAGGGAATCGAAACCGGAATCAGCAGCCGTAGCAGCACGACCTCCCACAGAATCAGGAAGGTTCGCTTCGGCAGCAGGTGGACGGTGGCTGCCCGGAGGACTGCCACCACCAAAATCAGAATCCCGCCCTGAAGGCTCATTTGCAGCAAACTCATAATAGACAGCCTCCTTATTCCAGCTCAGCGACGATTTGCTTTAGCTGCGCAATTTGCTCTGCGGAGAGCTTCTTCCGGCTGAGAAGGGCCGCAAACAGCTGCTCTGCAGAACCGTCATAGATTTTGTTGATCAACTCCTCCGTTTCCGCCGCCTGCACCTCCTCCTTGGGGATCAACGCATGGCACATAAAGTTCGGCTCGGAGCGGGCGATAGCCCCTTTTTTGATGCAGCGCTTGATCAGCGTATAAGTGGTGTTCACGTTCCAGCCCACCTCGTCGGTCAGCGTTTTTGCAATTACTTTAGCGGGGGCATCCCCTTGCTTCCAGAGGACATCCATTACCTTTAATTCAGAGTCAAAGAGTTTTACCGTCATTCTTTCAGCCCCTTTCATAAGACTGCAGTAGTATCTATAAACATATACTACCACAGTCTTATGACTCTGTCAACCCGTTTTTTTAAATTTCCCAGGGAATCAACGGCCAAGCTGGAGGGCGCATCCGCGAAAGTACGGTCTGTACAACCGGCCCAAGTGATGCTATAATCGGAGGAGCGATACTGCGCTGTTTTGATAGAAGCAAACCGTCGGCGACCCTGCACACAGAATAGAAAACCGGTTATGAAAGGGGTACTTGTATGCTTTACATTGGCATTGACCTGGGCACCTCGGCGGCGAAGCTGCTGATGATGGACGAATCGGGTCAAATTTTGAACATCGTCTCCCGGGAATATCCGCTGGAATTTCCCCATCCGGGATGGAGCCAGCAAAGGCCGGAGGACTGGCTGGACGCGGTGATGGACGGCATTCCCGCCCTGCTGGAGGGCTTTGACAGGAGCCAGGTGGCGGGCATCGGCGTCGGCGGCCAGATGCACGGCCTGGTGGTGCTGGACGCGGAGGATAACGTCATCCGCCCCGCCATCCTGTGGAACGACGGCCGCACCGCCAAAGAGGTGGACTACCTGAACAACATCGTCGGCAAGGACAGGCTCAGCCAGTACACCGCCAACATCGCCTTTGCGGGCTTCACCGCCCCCAAGCTGCTGTGGATGAAGGCCAACGAGCCGGAAAACCTTGCCAAAATCCGCAAAATCATGCTGCCCAAGGACTATATCAACTATAAACTCTCCGGCGTCCACTGCACCGACGTTTCCGACGCCTCCGGTATGCTGCTCTTTGACGTGGAGCATAAGTGCTGGTCGAAGGAAATGCTGGACATCTGCGGCGTGGACGAGAGCCAGATGGCCCAAATCTTTGAGTCCTATGAGCCGGTGGGTACCCTTCTGCCGGAGATGGCGAAAAAGCTGGGTCTGCCGGAGACGGTGGTCATCGCCGCCGGAGCCGGGGACAATGCCGCCGCCGCTGTAGGCACCGGCACCGTGGGGGACGGGGCCTGCAATCTGTCCCTGGGTACCTCCGGCACTCTGTTTATCTCGAGTGAGCGGTTTGGGGTGGATCCTCAGAACGCCCTCCACTCCTTCGCCCACGCTGACGGTCACTATCACCTGATGGCCTGTATGCTGTCCGCCGCCAGTTGCAACAAGTGGCTGATGGAGGACATCTTCCGAACCGGGGACTACAATGCAGAGCAGGCCCCCATCACCAGGGACAGGCTGGGGAACAACCACGTCTTTTTCCTCCCCTATCTGATGGGGGAGCGCAGCCCCATCAACGACACCAACGCCCGCGGCACGTTCCTCGGCATGACGATGGACACCAGGCGGGCCGACCTGACCCAGGCCGTGCTGGAGGGGGTGGCCTTCGCCATTCGTGACAGCCTGGAGGTGGCGAAGAAGCTGGGCATCCACATCGAGCGCAGCAAAATCTGCGGCGGCGGCGCGAAAAGCCCTCTGTGGAGGGAGATTTTCGCTAACGTCCTGAATATCAGGCTGGACATCCCGGAGACGGAACAGGGCCCCGGCATGGGCGGCGCGATGCTGGCCATGGTGGCCTGCGGCGCATACAGCAGCGTGGAGGAGGTCTGCGCCAGGCTGGTACACGTCGTGGACACGGTGGAGCCTGACCCGGAGCTGGCCGCCCGCTATGAGGCGCGGTATCAGCAGTTCCGGAAGATTTATCCGGCCTGCAAATCCCTGTTTTCTGAGCTCGCGTAATACCCTGACCAGGGTATGGAACTTCCGAACCGTACGAAGAAAGGATAACTTTAAGGAACCGCTGAATAAATGGACGAGAGCGGATTGCAAGGAAATTTGCGTCTGCGACTCGCATGGCCTACGGCCATTGCTCCCTGCATTCGCGCATAAGAGGAATTGGCCATCGCCGTCAAGCGGCACTTCCGGAGCTTCGCTCCTCCCTGTCGGCCTGCGCTTCACAAAAAGGCGCAAAAGCGCAGGATCAGGAGCGCCGTTAGGCGCGGGCATATCGCCGCCGTGGCGAAGGACTTCGTCCAAACATAAGGGAACAGAGAGAAAACCGGTTGGGCGCAGCCCAAACCGGCCAGGCCGGAAGCGCAGACGCGCTTCCGGCTTTTTGCGCTTGAAACGGGTGGATTGCCCTGCAAATTGGCAGTTCACTAGAACCTTTTGTGCGTTTTTGAACCCTGCCTCCCTGTCTGCTCACGTGCAGGGCTGCCGCCGGTGTCCGGCAGGGGCAGAGAAGTACCGTTTGTTTACAGAAAATTCATAATTATACTTTTGAAATAGTGTTGACATTCTCAGACTATTGTAGTAGTATATAACCATAAACTATTGCAATAGTCTGAGAAGGAGCGATGCGCTATGGAAATCAAACTGTTCGACTCGGAGTTAAAGGTGATGAACGTCCTCTGGCGGGAGGGGGACAAGACCGCCAAGGAGCTTTCCACCATCCTGAACGCCGACATCGGCTGGAACCAGAACACCACCTACACCGTCATCAAGAAATGCGTTGCCAAAGGGGCCATCGCCCGCAGCGAGCCTCACTTCCTGTGCCATGCGCTGATTTCCAGGGAGGAGGTGCAGGCGGCGGAGGCGGAGGAGCTGATCGGCAAGCTGTTCGACGGCTCCGCCAACCAGCTGTTCGCCGCCCTCCTGGGGCAGCAGAAGCTGTCCGGTGAGGAACTGGCCCAGTTGCACCGGCTCATCGACCAACTGGAAACGGAGGACAAGGATGAACCTGATTGAGATGAGCGTCACCGGCAGCGTGATGATTCTGTGCATTGCGGCACTGCGGCTGCTGGCCGGGCGCTGGCTGCCAAAATGGACGTTCCACGCCCTTTGGGTGGCGGCGGCGTTGCGGCTGGTGCTGCCCCTGTCCCTCCCCCTGACGGTCAGCAACCGAACGGAGGCCGTCTCGGCGGCTCAGGCGGTCACTGAGGCGGTGCAGACCCGGCTGGAGCCCGCCGCAGTTCCCGCCGCTGGCCAGGAGGCAGCGTCCGTCAGCGGCGCTGCGGCCTTCCAGGCTGTCACCCCGGCCCAGGTGCTGGGGGCCGTCTGGCTGGCAGGCAGCCTGGTGCTGGCGGCCCTCTGCCTGTATAGCTATCTCCGGTGCATGGGGCGGTTCCGGGCGTCTCTGCCGGACGACGCGCCGGAGGTGCGGCGCTGGCTGGAGGGGCAGCGGCTCCGCAGGCCCCTGGAGGTGCGGGTCTCCGACCAAATCGCCTCTCCGCTGACCTACGGCGTCCTCCGCCCGGTCATCCTCCTGCCGAAGCAGATGGACCGGCAGGACAGCGCCGCCCTCAACTATGTGCTGGCCCATGAGCTGGCCCACGTCCGCCGGTGGGACGCCGTCACAAAGCTGCTCTTCGCCGCCGCCCTGTGCGTCCACTGGTGGAATCCCCTGGTGTGGCTGCTGTACGCCCTGGCCAACCGGGATGTGGAGCTGTCCTGTGACGAGGCGGTGCTGCGGCAGTTTGGCAGCGCCGCGGGGCCAGCCTACGCCCGGACCCTCCTCCGCATGGCGGAGCTAGGTTCGGTTCCCCTGCCGTTTTACAACGGCTTTGGCAAACACGTGATGAAAGAAAGGATCGTGGCGATTATGAAGTTTAGAAGAAAGTCGACCTTCCTCACCCTGGCCGCAGTGGTGCTGGTGGTCGCGGCTGTGCTGTTCGCCGTCGTGGTGGTGAGAGAGGCACAGGAGCAGGACGTAAACCAGGTGCCGGAGGCGGAGGCCAGTTTCACCCTGAACGGGGTGACGTATCCCCAGAACCTTATTTTGCAGGACTTCCTTGACCGGGGTTGGGAGATGACGCGTGTAGTTGCGCAGGTGGGCGACCCTCCGGATGCGTTCACAAAGCCGGACATACTTTACGATACGGGGTACCTCCTGGAGAGTGGGGAGGAGCATCTCAATGTTTACCTGGTTGAATCCGATGTCAGAAACGGGGTGGACGCCGAGGAATGTCGGGTAAAGTGTATCAGCGTCTACGGAATGAATGTGGAGAGCTTTTGCCTGTCCGGTCAGGAAATGGTCGGTATCCAGGAGGAGAAACTGTGGGCAGTTCTGGGCGACCCGCTTTCCGCAGAGGACGGCACGGATACCAGAGCCTTTTCCTGTACCTATACGTTCCCTGAGCTGGGCATTGCCGAAGCAAACTTTAACTTTGACAGAGCAGACAGCGAAGTCGGACAGATGATGATTTATTTTGATACAGGTGATGCAGAGGAAGGCTGAGCCTTTCCCGCCTGACCCACGCCGCCCCACGGTTTTCGCCGTGGGGCGGCGTTTTTTTGCCGCGTTCGACCTTCCCACTGTTGAAATTTTGAAAACTCAGCAAAATTAACAGTTTCGTCACAGACTTTGTGATACAATATGGATACGCGCACAGTGATGCCGTTTCTTTTGCGCGCCCCGGCAGAGGGCACAGGCTCACTGGGTTGGATTATCTCGCTGTAACAGCGTTAGATGGGAGAAGTTGTTATGGATACCATTATCGGCATTGACCTCGGCACCACCAATAGCTGTGTGGCCGTACTGGAGGGGGGCAAGCCCGTTATCATCCCCAATGCGGAAGGGGGGCGCACCACGCCCTCCGTGGTCGCCTTCACCAAGACCGGAGAGCGGCTGGTGGGCGACCTGGCGAAGCGTCAGGCCGTGACCAACTCGGACCGCACCATCTCCTCCATCAAGCGCCATATGGGCACCGATTACCGGGTCAACGTGGACGGCCGCAGCCGCACCCCCCAGGAAATCAGCGCCATGATCCTGCAAAAGCTGAAAACTGACGCGGAGGCCTATCTGGGCCATCCGGTGAAGGACGCGGTCATCACCGTCCCCGCCTACTTTAACGACAGCCAGCGCCAGGCTACCAAGGACGCGGGCCGCATCGCCGGGCTGGAGGTGCGCCGTATCATCAACGAGCCCACCGCCGCCGCCTTGGCCTACGGCCTCGACCACGGCGCGGCCCAGAAAATCATGGTCTACGACCTGGGTGGCGGCACCTTCGACGTCTCCATCATCGAAATCGGGGACGGCGTCATTGAGGTGCTGGCCACCTGCGGCGACAACCACCTGGGCGGCGACGACTTTGACCAGCGGGTGGCCAACTACCTGGTCAGCGAGTTCAAGAGCCAGACGAAAATCAACCTGGCCAAAGACCCTGTCGCCATGCAGCGCATCCGGGAAGCGGCGGAGAAGGCGAAAATCGAGCTGTCCGCCGCCACCTCCGCCAACGTGAACCTGCCCTTTATCGCCCAGACCCGCAACGGCCCGGTGCATCTGGACGTGACGGTGACGCGGGCCAAGTTCGACCAGTTGACCAAGGATCTGGTGGAGCGCACCACCATCCCTGTCCGCACCGCTCTGAACGATGCGGGCCTGTCCGCCAGCGGCCTGAGCAAGGTGCTGCTGGTGGGCGGCAGCACCCGTATCCCCGCCGTGCAGGAGCACGTCCGTATGCTCACCGGAATGCAACCCTCCAAGGAGCAGAACCCGGACGAGTGCGTCGCCATGGGCGCGGCTGTCCAGGGCGGCACCCTCAGCGGGGCCAACCTGGTGTCCTCCAGCGCCAGCGGCATGGCGGGCAGCCGGAACAATGAGATCCTGCTGCTGGACGTGACCCCCCTGAGCCTGTCTATCGAGACGGTGGGCGGCGTAGCCACCCGGCTCATCAACCGCAACTCCACCCTGCCGGTGCATTACTCCCAAATCTTCTCCACCGCCGCCAACTTCCAGACCTCTGTGGAGATTCACGTCCTCCAGGGCGAGCGCCCCATGGCCCGGGACAATAAGACCATCGGCAAGTTCCGCCTGAGCGGCATCAAGCGGGCCCCCAGAGGCGTACCCCAGATTGAGGTGGCCTTTGATTTGGACACCAACGGCATCCTGAAGGTATCCGCCAAGGATTTGGGCACCGGCCGCTCCCAGGAGATCACCATCGCCTCCAGCTCCAACCTGTCGGAGGACGAGATTCAGCAGGCCATCCGGGACGCCCAGGAGTACGCCGCCCAGGACGCCCAGCGCAAGTCCATGATGGAAGTGGTCAACGAGGGCGAGATGCTGGTGGCCGAGTGCAAGAACGCGGTGACGGTCTGCGGCAAGCAAATCGACAAACAGCAGATGAAGCAGGTCAAGAACGACCTGAGCAATCTGGAGAAGCTGGTGAACCGCTACACCGGCAAGCCGGAGAAGCTGAAGGAGGAGGATCTCCCCGCCCTCCGCAGCGCCATCGACCAGCTGAAGGGCAGCGCCAGCTACCTGCTCCAGCTCTATCAGCAGCAGAACCAGGACGGCGGCCAGAGCTGACAAAACAAAACAACACCCTGACGGGCTTAGCCCGTCAGGGTGTCTTTTTGGTTCAAATCAGAGGTTTAACCCGCCGGTCAGCTTGCTCATGGCCTGCTCCTTGTCCTCATCGGCCAGGCGGTTGGCCTCGTTCAGGGCCACCAGCAGCATATCCTGGAGCAGCTCCGCATCCTCCGGGTGGATGGCCTCCGGCGCGATGGTCAGGCGCTTCACCTGATGCTTCCCCGTGATGGTGACGGATACCGCGCCGCCGCCGGACTGGGCGCTGTACTCCTTCGCCTCTAACTCGGCGGTGCGCTTTTGCATATCCTCGCTGAGTTTCTGGGCCTGGCGAATCATGTTCATGTTGAGGCCGCCGCCCCCGGAGCGCATACCGCGCTGATTAAATCCCTTTGCCATTGTTGATTGCTCCTTTTCTGTGTTGTGTCAGTCTGTCACGGTGATGATGCCCTTGCCGTCCTGCTCCGCAAAGTCCAGCAGCTCCTGGAAGGGGGTGCTGCCGGAGGAGGCGGGGGCTTGCGTTGCCGGTGTGACGGGCTGAGGCGGGGCCGTCTGCTGCCGGGCAGGCG